>CAJUHX010000003.1 GCA_910586455.1 uncultured Muribaculaceae bacterium
GAAGACCATAGACACGCTCATGGGGCGGCTCGAAGCGGCAAAGAAAGGCACAAAAGCATACAAGGAGGTCAAGGACGAAATCATCAAGCAGTACGGCAAATATCTCAAAGGACTTATCGACGAGCGCGGAGAAATCACGAACCTTGCCGAGGCGTACAAACGCCTTGCCGCCGCTGCACGTATCGCCGCCCGGGAGCGGTCGATACAGGTTGCCCGTGAAACCGCCGACGAAACTTACCGCGACTCTTTCAAGGAATGGGCGAAGAAGTTGCAGGAGTCGCTTATCGACGAGGGCAAATCCCTGCGCGACGCCGTCCGCATCACAAATCAGGTGGTGTATCAGTTGCAGACCACGGGCACACTCTCGCAAGACCTTGTGAACGAGCTGCAAGCAATCAAGGGCAACACCTGGCAGCAGAAAGGTATGGCGACGCACCCGGTCAACATCGTGAATGAAATGATAGCCGGGCAGACCGAGTATAATGTCACTATGGAGGAAATCAAGGATATAGAGCGCAACGGCAATCCGCTCGCCACATATACCGAGGCGGAACTGCGCCGCTTTATCCGTGACAACGAGGCGAATGTCGATGCCAACCGCGGAGGGCGCATCATACTCGGACTGAACGAGCCTAACCCGACGGTGCGCGATGTGTCGGCGGCGGAGCTGCGCGACTTCCTCGACGAGGCACGCGCCCGGCTGTCGGTGCTCGAAAGCCCGACGCCGGAGGTGGTGGGCGGTAATCCCGACTTCAACCTCGACGACTTCACACCCTACGAGTCGGAGAAAGACCGAAAGGCGAGGGAAGCCGCCGAGCGCAGGGCGCAGGTCAAGGCCCGTAAGGACTTCCGCGATGCCCTCAACGACACCAAGGGCGACTGGGAGGCGGCTGCGGCGCAGAATATCTCCGACTATTCCGCAGGGTTGAAGCCGTGGTCGCAATTCCTTCTCGACAAATACAATCTCGAAGTCAAGTATTACGAAGACCGCGAGGCTGTCTATCAACGCTTCAACCTCACCGAGGACGAGGACTATCAGGAACTGCTCAAAAAGAAAGAGGAAATGCAGGCCGCTTGGCTCAAACGCAACGCAGCCCTCAAAGTCGACGAGGCAAAGCGTATGCAGCAGACCGAGGAAACGGACGCGCAAATGGATTTTTACACGCCCGGCAGTGAGCTGTACCAAAAGGAGGAAGCCTTGCAGCAGCGGCTTTTCGATATACGCATTAAGTACCTCAAACAGATGCAAGCCGCCTATAACGAGGCTTCGGAGGAATGGCACGGCTACAAGGTGCAGATTGAACAGGCCGAGGCTGCGGAGCAACTGCGCCGTCAGAAATTGCTCGCCCAGCGTGTGGCCGAATGGCGCAAGCAGTATGAATACCGCGAGGCCGGGCAACGCTATGCCCTTGAAATGGACTTGTTGCTCGAAGCATACGACCGTGGGCTTATCTCCTATAAGGAATATCTGCAAGCGCAGCGCGACTTGAAAAAGAAGTATGCCGGGGAATACCTGCCGGAGTCGGCAAAGCCCTCGGAGGGATCTGCCGACCGTCAGGCCGTGGCGATGAAGCGCGACCTCGATGTGGTGAAGTCGCTCTACGACCAGGGCATACTCGACAAGAAGCAGTACGAGGACGCAAAGGAGCGCATCGAGAGGGCATACAACAAGAAGTCGCTCGATGCCGTGCGCAAGTTCGGCTCGACGCAGACAAACCAACTTCTCGACATTTACGAGGCGTGGAAGAATTTCTTTGATGCCACCGAGGAAGACGGCGGCAACTGGGCCACGCGCCTTGCCGCTCTCGCCCAATCGGTGTTCGCTGTTATGGCCGCAGGTATGCAGCAGATGTCGGAGTATATGCAAGCCGAGGCCGACCTTGAAGTCGCAAAGGCTGAAAAGAAGTACGACCGCGAGATTGAGCTTGCGGAGGGCAACTCCTATAAGGTCAAGAAAGCCGAGAAAGACAAGGAAAAGGAGATAGCCAAGATTAAGTCCGACGCATCGCGCAAGCAGTTCGCAATGCAGGTGATACAGGCCGTGGCGCAGACTGCCACCAATGCCCTGAACGCCTACGGCTCGGCGGCGCAGGTGCCCGTAATCGGCTATATCCTCGCACCTATCGCGGCGGCTATGGCCGTGGCCGCAGGTGCTATCCAAATCGCCACTATCAAGAAGCAGCAACAGGCGTCGGAGGCGCAGGGATATGCCGAGGGTGGCTTCACACCTCCCGGAGGCAAGTACGAGGAAGCAGGTGTCGTTCACAAAGGGGAATGGGTCGCCTCGCAGCGACTTGTCAATAATCCCCGGACCCGCCCTTTGTTGGAGGCTCTGGACTATGCGCAGCGTACCAACACCATCGGCTCTATCACAGCTGCCGATGTGTCGAGGACAATAACCGCACCGGCGGTTATCGCGGCGCAGCAGTCAGCACCCCAAACCATAGTGAACAACACCTACACGCAGGAAGCCCCGGCGAGCGACGGCAGAATGGTGGCCGTGCTCGACCGCCTCGACGCCCGGCTCAACGAACCTTTTGTGACCGTGAACACCGTAAGCGGCGATCACGGCATACAAAAGGCACAGGAGGAATACGACCGACTGATGAAGAACAAATCACCCAAATCTCGAAAATAATTTGTAATTTTGCAGCGTAAAACCCAAGTATATGAAAAAATTACTCATCTTCCTTTGTTCGGTTATCGCTATAATACTTTGCTCTTGCGAAAGTAGCGATGAAAAAATCTATAAGTCAGTGATTTCAAAATACGACATTATTATGTCGGAATTTAATGCTGCCCAAAATGTTGAAAACTTCAATGCAACCTCGGAGAAGTTTTCCGACTTCAAGAGCAGCGAGCTAATCCAAGAGTATGACTCTTTATGCTCGATTGATAAAGTGCCAAAAGATGTACAAAACTTGGTTCAACAAAAAGAAAAGGAAGTTGCTGCGGCTCAATCCGATGCTATGTCGCGTCTTAACTAACCGTCTTTTTCAAAACGCTCATAAAATAGCACCTTTGCAGACACCACTGTAAAGGTGCTTATTTTATGCAAATCTACGTCAACAACAGGCTCGCTGCCTTGAAAAAAGGCACTTCGTTTGAGTATGTTTCCGAAAACCGTATGTTCAGCGGCAGCGACGGCTACACGCTGACAATCACCTTTCCGCTCAAAGACTGCCCGGAGAATATTGCTATCTTCGGCCATATCAACCGTGCCGATGTGGCGGCACAAAAGGTGATTTTCGACTGCGAGATACGCGACCGCGGCTTCTACAAGTTCGGCTCTATCACCATTACCGAAATATCCGAGGCCGAGGTCAAGACGCAATTCTTGGAGGGGCGCTCCGAGCAGAACTTCGACAAGACTTTCGACAAGGTGTATATAAACGAACTCGACCTCGGCGCTCCCCCGACAACCTCGACCTCGCAGATAACGCCCTCCAACGCCTGGCACCCGGCCTCAAACTCCGACCGATGCGTGGCTCTGCCGTGGGTCAACGACTATTCCGGCAATATCCAAAATCTCGCCGAATATGTCGTAGATGATGCCGCGCAGGGGAGAGGGCATTTTGAATGGAACAGCGAGAAGACCACGGGGCTGTCGTGGCAACCCTACCTGCTGCACATCACACGGAAAATTTGCGAGGCCGTGGGCTACACGCCCGACTTCTCGAAATGGGAGGAACACGAGGAATACAAATACCTCCTTATATGCAACGCTCTCCCTCATGCGTGGTATATGCCGGGCTTCGCAAACGCCCTGCCGCATTGGACGGTCGAGGAATATTTCGAGAAGTTGGAGCTGTTTTTAGGGGGAGAGTTCGACTTCGACCACCGGGGCAAGCGCATCACCTTTGCCTTTACCCACGAGGTGCTTGCAGACAAGCCGACCGTCTGCATCGCCGACGTGGTGGAGGAACACTCCACCGAGGTAAAGGTCGAGGAAGAAGACTGCGACTACTCCGAGGCGAAGAACCTTGTCTATAAGGACTGCGACCACGAAATGTGGAAGTATTACAGCTGCGACTGGTTTATCGAGGGGTGGCAGAACCGTGTGGTGCGCTACAAGACGATGTCGGAGCTGCTTGCCGCCAATCGCGGTTATCGCACTTGGAGAGGGCAGCGCGGACGCAACGCCCAAATCGACAAGCTGCTCTATGCCGAGGACTGCGACGCCTACTTCCTGATACGCACCATTAGCCGCGAGCGGAAGATTGACTTTTCCCCGGGGCTGATACGGATTTATTACCTCTATACTTGCCGTCTGCAACCAGTAAATCTCTTTGGTGGGCGCATAGTCAATGACGAAGAAGATGCCGACAGCGAGGAAATAGAGTTTGTTCCGGCGTGGATAGACGATACCGAGGAAAAGTATGGACGTGTGCTGTTCCTCTCTTTCTCCGGCTACGACGAGGACACCGACACAACGAGCGAGGACGACGGCGACCACCCCTTTCTCAAAACAATCTCCGACTCGACACTCGCCGCAGGTGAAAAAGAGAAGAAATCGGAATATTACGACCGCATATATGTGGGGTGGTACGACGGCGCCAATCACTTTGTCGGCAATCACCTCCCTTACCCGAATGTCGATGATATAGCCATTGCCGACGATTGGAGCAACTTTGCATACGTCCACTTCTCCCTGCGCATCAACAACCGCCTCACACGCCGCAGCAAAGTGTTCCACACCGTCGAGCCAAAGATGAAGACTACCTTTAAGTTCCTCGCCAATACAATCCCCGATGTGCGCTCCCTGTTCCTTATCCGTGGCAAACGCTACATCTGCGAAAAAATAACCGCGACGTTCACCGAAAATGGAATGTCGCAGTTACTCAAAGGCATCTTCTACCCCGTCAAGGATTAAGCGGCAACCTCCGCCTCAACCTCCGGCGTGGCGTTCTTCCTCGGACGGCCACGCTTTTTCTTTGCCGGAGCCTCGCTTTTTACGCCTCCGTAGAGGACGTAATCGAGGACTTTGCGGTTAGCCTCATCGACCTCTTTCATATCGTATTCGATATAAATGTCGGTCACATCGTGGCTTCCGTGACCGAGGGCGAGAGCGATTGTATCTTTGCTTACTCCCAACTTACGGGCTATTGTAGCCCAGGAGTGCCGCGCCCAATAAGTTGTGAGTTCTTCGAGTTCGAGCTGACCTTTTATTTCTTTCAATCCCTTGCATAGATTGTTGTAGAAATGGCGGTAGTTTGCATAGCTCTCGCAGAAGTTGACAAGCAACTCCTTTCCGGCGTAACGGTCGATTATCTCCCGTGCCTCTTTCTCCACCTTAATAGAGTAGGGTCGATGTGTTTTTGCGCGGAGGTATTCGACACGCCCCTGTGTAATCTTCTTCAAGCCGCAGAGGTCAACAACATTTATACCGATTAGCATAAAGGAGAGCTTGAAGAAGTCAAGGTATTTTTGCTGCCACTCTTCATCGCAGGTGTGCTTGAAGATACGGCGCAGAGTGTCGATGTCGAAATTGCGCTTGCGTGTTTTCTCGGACTTGATTTTGAAGCGGCGAAATGCGTAGTAGCTTGTTACCTCGTTGTCGATAGCGTAGTTTACAACGGCACGGATATTGCGGAAGTGTATGGCGTTGGCGTTAACTCCGGCTGTCTGCGAGAGAAAATCCTCGAAGTCCTCCAACCACGAAATCTTGATGTCCTCGAATTTGACTTTGCCGAGTTTTTCTTCTCCGAGCCAAGCTACAAGGCGATTGCGCGTGGCGGTATAGATGTCGTTAGTGCGACCCGACTTTCGGGCTGTGAAGCGGTCAAACCACTTTAAGAATGTGTTCGGGTCTTCTTTCGGCTTCTGCACTTTCTTTGGAGTGTCTGCCGGAGAAAGTTTGCTTACTAAATAGTCGCGTATCTCCGTTGCAGACATCGCCGCCAATTTTTGCGCGTCCTCGTCCTCTAATTTTAGAATAAGAGTGTCAATCTCGACCTTACGCTTGTTGATGTAGTTATTCCAAAACTTCGCCTCGGGGTGATTGATTATCGAGAGTGTTTTGGGTTCCCACTGGTGCCTTTCGAGTTTTATCCCGAGAGGGTAGGCCGCAGTTTTTGTGTGCTGGCAGATGTTGATGCGGAGATTGTGGGTCTTCTCCGAGGCTCGACGGCAGTCGAGGTAAAATTTTGTTGTTGCCATAGGCTTAAAAATTTTCCTACGATACCGCTCTGGAATCGGACTTGCAACATCTACTTGCGCAACTTGCGCAAGTGATGCGCAAGTAAACCTCGGTAAACTTCGGCAATTTCCGTCAACTTTCGGTATCGGAAGGCTTTTTTTTAAGTCACTTGTCGAGGCTAAAAACAAAAGTAACACGCTTAAATCGTGCTGATTTATAACGTGTTACTTAGCGGAGTGAGGGGGATTCGAACCCCCGATACGCTTTTGGCGTATACACGCTTTCCAGGCGTGCCTCTTCAACCACTCGAGCACCATTCCCTGCGTTTGCGGTGCAAAGTTACTCATTTTTTCTTTAACCACAAAGTTTTTTGTGCTTTTTACTTTTTAAATGTATGTTTTTTGGATTGTAGTTTATTATTGGCTGCGGGGGTAGGTACAAAAAAAGAGGCAGTCTGGTTTTGAACTGCCTCCTATTGTATTTGACTTTATGGTCGGTGTTTAGTGGTCGTTGCGCTCGCGACGTGGACCACGGTCGTTGCGTTCGCCACGGTCGCGGCGGGGTCCGCGGTCGCCACCTTCGCGACGGGGACGGTCGCCACGTTCGCCACGTGGAGCACGCTGCGGTTCAACATAGCCTTCGGGCTTGGGAGTGAGCGCACGCATCGACAGACGGTATTTACCGGTCTTCTTGTCGATTTCGATGAGTTTGACTTCCACTTTGTCGCCTTCTTTGAGGCCGCTTGCTTCCATGTCGGGCAGGCGTTCCCAGCTGATTTCCGATATGTGAAGCAGGCCGTCACGGTTGGGCATGAATTCGACGAATGCACCGAATTCCATTACGCTGCGTACTGTGCCGGCGTATGTCTTGCCTTCTTCGGGAAGTTCGACAATGCGGTTGATGAGTTCGAGGGCCTTGTCGATTGATGCTTTGTTGGCAGCAGCAACTTCGATGAAGCCGCCTTCTTCGATTTCGTCGATTGATACGCTTGCGCCTGAGGCTTCCTGAATGCCCTGGATAACTTTTCCGCCCGGGCCGATAACTGCACCGATAAGCTCTTTGGGTATGAGCATGGTGACGATGCGTGGTACGTGGGGCTTGAAGTCTTCGCGGGCTGCAGGGATGGTCTGTTCGATTATATCGAGTATGTGCAGTCGACCTTCCTTGGCCTGGTTGAGGGCTTTTTCAAGTATTTCGTAGCTGAGGCCGTCGCACTTTATGTCCATCTGGGTTGCGGTGATGCCCCGGCGGGTACCGGTTACCTTGAAGTCCATGTCGCCGAGGTGGTCTTCGTCGCCGAGGATGTCGGAGAGGATTGCGTATTTCTGACCGTCGGAAATCAGGCCCATTGCTATACCTGCTACGGGACGTTTCATCTTCACGCCGGCGTCGAGGAGGGCGAGTGTGCCTGCGCATACGGTTGCCATCGACGATGAACCGTTCGACTCCAGAATGTCGCTTACTATGCGGCATACGTAGGGGAAGTTGTCGGGGAACATGCGTTTGAGGGCGCGGTGCGCGAGGTTGCCGTGACCGATTTCACGACGTCCTACGCCGCGCTGGGGACGTGCTTCGCCGGTGGAGAAGGGGGGGAAGTTGTAGTGGAGCAGGAAGCGCTCGCGGCCCTGGTTGAGCACGTCGTCGAGTATTTTTTCGTCGAGTTTGGTGCCGAGTGTGGCTGTGGCGAGCGACTGTGTTTCACCGCGTGTGAAGACTGCCGATCCGTGGGGGCCGGGAATGTAGTCGACCTCGCACCAGATGGGGCGAATTTCGGTGGTCTTACGGCCGTCGAGGCGGATGCCTTCGTCGAGCACGCAGCGGCGCATGGCTTCTTTTTCCACGTCGTGGTAGTAGCGTTTTACCAGCGGAGTTTTTTCGTCGCGTTCTTCTTCGGGGAGCGAGTCGATGTATTCCTGACATATTGCGTCGAAGGAGTCGATGCGCCAGTGTTTGTCGGCCGAGCCGGCTTTTGCAATTGCGTATGCTTTGTCGTAGCATTTGTCGTGAACGTCCTTGCGGAGTTCTTCGTCGTTTACTTCGTGGCAGTATTCGCGTTTTACGGTAGCGCCTGCAGCTTCGGCGAGTTCGAGCTGCACCTTGCACTGCTCTTTGATGGCGTCGTGTGCTGCCTTGAGGGCTGCGAGGAGGTCGGCTTCGGAAACTTCGTTCATTTCGCCTTCCACCATCATGATGTTATCGTAAGTGGCACCGACCATGAGCTCCATGTCGGCACGCTCGAGCTGTTCGAAATTGGGGTTGATTACGAATTCGCCGTCGATACGGGCCACACGCACTTCGCTGATGGGGCCGTTGAAGGGTATGTCGCTGACAGCAATCGCAGCTGATGCGGCCAGACCTGCCAGGGCGTCGGGCATTTCAACGCCGTCGGCTGAATACATGGTGATGTTTACGAAAGTGTCGGCATGGTAGTTGTCGGGGAACAGCGGGCGGAGCACGCGGTCAACCAGACGTGATGTGAGGATTTCGTAATCGCTTGCGCGGCCTTCGCGCTTGAGGAATCCACCGGGGAAACGACCGTTGGAAGAGAATTTTTCTTTGTACTCTACTGTCAGAGGCATGAAGTCAACGCCTTCGCCTGCTTCCTTGGCCGAAACGACCGTGGCCAGCAGCATGGTGTTGCCCATGCGCAGCTCTACCGCTCCATCAGCCTGCTTGGCAAGTTTCCCGGTCTCCAGGGTAATTGTGCGACCGTCAGCGAGCGTGATGGTTTTCTTGATTGGGTTCATAAAAAATATTTATTGTTTTCTGCTAAAAAATTGTCAGCTTCGGTATTGATACAGGGGCTGTGCCTGCAATGGCATAGCTCATAAATCGCGCAAAGATAGGAATTTTTTGTTACATTACCTAATTTTTATCGGCCAAACCTACTGCCATTCGTATTTTTTATGTACTTTTGCGCATCCCAAACAAAAAGTATGTTAAAATACGCCCTCACGACTATAGCATTATTGCTTTCGGTCTGGACTATGTCGGTAGCCCAGCCAATAAAAGTGGACAGCTCTGTATTTCATGAACTGCAGCGCCGTCTGGCTGAAGCACCGAATTCGGCCGACAGCCTTGATATTGCAATTAATCTTTTTGACCTGAATTTCAACGAGCAGACCGGACGCTACGGCGAGATGGCCTATAGACTTGCTCTGGAGCATGGCGAGATGGCAAAGGCTATGAGCATGATTAAACAGCTGTCGTACATATACCAGAACGACCTGGAGAAGCTTGACGACCTGACGCGCCGCGCCGAAACTCTGCCCAACAGCAACGACAAGAAAGAGCTGCTCACATACCTGTCGCTGCGAAAGAGTTACTACGAGGCCTACAGCCTGTCGTCAGGGAAGCGTAACGAGCGCATGAAAGAGCTGGCCAAAGTTTATCTGAACTCGCCCGCCGCAAACGATGACTATGAGAATATACACCGTCTGTTCGAGCTGTGCATATATCTGCACGCTATTTTCGAGCAGAGCGCCATGCTCAGCAATTATTACGACAAGCTGGGAATCTTGATTGAGCATCTGCCTGCGCACCAGACCTCGCTGCGAAACCTCTATTATTCCATGGCTTCGGTAAGCTATTCACGACAGTTCCTGCCGGAGAAGGCGGTAGATAACGACCTGCGCCTGCTCGAACACCTCAAGGAGCTGCGCAACATATATCTGCTGCAGGGGCGGCGCTATCGCACCCTCGACACGAACCTCTTTACTATCTATACCCGCATACTGTCGAATTACGAGGCTCTTACCCCCGACGAGGTACAGTCATATTACATGGCCATAAAGGAAATTGCCGACCGCAACAGCAAGATTGCCGATATTATGCAGCACTCCGAGAGGCCTCAGATTTACTATTTCATGGCCACCCGCCAGTACGACAAGGCGTTGCCACTGCTGAAAAAGCATATCGACGAACTGGCCAACCGCAAGAACGCCATTTATTTCAACCGCGCCATGATGACTGCAGCCGATGCAATGGGCGACAACGAGGCTTATAAGAAGGCTGCATCTCTATATATGGAGTTGCTGGAGGAGTATATTCGCGACCGTACGGCCCACAACCTGGCCGAACTGGCCATTACATACGACCTCAACCAAGCAAAGTCGGATGCCGAAAAACTGCGCGACCAGCAGAAGGAGGCATCGGCGCGCACTGACCGTACGCTGCTTGCCCTGGCGCTGGCCGCGGTGGTACTGCTGCTGATTCTTATGCTGGTGTTCATGTATCAGTGGCGCCGCAAGCGCAAGGCTTCGCTTGAACTCAAAGCTGCCGTGGACGAACTGAAACAGGAACGCGACAACCTGCAGCGCGTACAGTCCGACCTGATTATGGCCCGCGACCAGGCTAAGGCAGCCGACAGGCAGAAGGCCGACTTCATACACATGATAAGCCACCAGGTGAAGACTCCCCTGCAGGCCATTGCAGAGTACACAGGCCTGATTGTGGACTGCATGGATGCCGAGAAGAAAAAATACCTGGGCCGTTTCGCCGAGGTGGTGCAGCTGAACACCGAACTGATAAATTCAATGATCAACGACATCACCGAGGTATCGGCCCTGGAGGCCAACGAGGTGGAGGTGCGGATTCAGCCGGCAAGCCTGCACGACATCTGCGCCATGGCAGCGGACTCTATCAGGCCGACCCTGAACGAGAAACAGAATATTGTACTCGAAACCGAGGAAGACTACACCATAGCCACCGACAGGAGGCGCCTGGAACAGATTGTGACCAACCTGCTTGAAAATGCGGTGAAGTTTTCCGACCATGGCACCATACGCGTGGCATATAAAGTTGACCAGGAGCGTAACCGCGTGGACATCAGCATCAGCGACCAGGGCATAGGCATACCGACGGCAAAGCAGGAGGTGATTTTCGACCGCTTTGTAAAGCTCGACAACAATATGCCCGGAATGGGCCTCGGCCTGTACGTGACCCGCCTGCTGACCCGCCTTATGGGCGGCGAAGTTCACGTCGACCGAGGCTACAAGGGCGGCGGAGCTCGCTTTGTGGTATCGCTCCGCGCCAAGAGCCTGTAATCAAATTCGAGGCTGTTAAAACAGTAGCATCAGGCCTGCCGACAGGCTTTTGAAGCGAGGCGACACATCGCCTGTAAGCACGTTCTGAGGCGAGTAGCGCACAAAAGCACTCACCGGATGCGTACCCACCACGCCAATAAAGTCGACAGTGACTTTGCGCTGTCCTACCCCGTGGAAGCATTCGCGCACTTTCTGGCCCGAGGTGTCGATCCAGCCGTTTTTTACCGAGGCATAAGTACTCACATTGAGTACAGCGCCTGCCGAAACCGACAGTTGGTTGCCAAGGATACTCACACCTGTCTTCTGCCGGTATATCAGCGGAAACTGCATTGCAAAGGTTTTTATGGCTGTGTTGCAGCCTGTGCTGCCTTCGGCCCATGGCTCAAAGCGCACGTTCATGTCGCCTGACACCATGCGGAGTCCGGCCACGGTACTGCGGTAGTTGCGCCATACAAAGCCCATACCCAACTGTACATCGGCATTCCATGGGATATTATATCGCACTCCGAGAGCATACAGCCAGTTGATTTCAAATGACTTGGCAGGTTCCAGCTGCATCTCGTCCGGAGCACCGGGAGCGCATACCATACCCAAGCCCAGACCGCCCATGAATATATCCCAGCGTGAGCCGCCGACTGAGGTGGCCGCAGTGATGTCCGATAGATGGAAGTTACGGCTCTGACGTGTGCGAACCATGGCATCGGGAGCGTATATCTGTGTATAATTTATGGACATGGCACTGTCGGCTGCGGTGCCGTTTATGATGTAGTTTACACCGCGGGGCGACTCGGTTATCACCACTTCGCGGACATCTGTCACTCTAATTATAGTATCGGGCTGAATTACGGAGGCCTTCACTCCGGCCGCGCAGAGAACAGTAATGGCGGCAAGTATATATTTTTTCATATAAATTATGCAATCAGAAAACAAAAGTTACACCAGCTGATACAAAGTCGGTCTGAGGCCCAAGGCTGCTCTTGAACAGCGACACCGGGCTGTAGCGCACATAAAGGCCTATGATTTCTTCCCATCCGAGTGCGAAGCGCAAATCCATGCCCACAGTACGCTGATGCAGGTGTTTAAGCGTCTGGCTGTATTTGAGCGAACCGTCGGTACTGCGATAGTTGCGAGTGGCTCTGGCCGAAAAGTTCAGCAGCATTTCCACTCCAAGGTCGAGATAGAAGTCGTGGCTGAATTTCTGATGCAGTGTCAGGGGCACGCATACCGCCCAAAGGTCGAGGCGCGACGATGCTCTGTGACATCCTTGCGGCACCGCCTCGATAAACAATACGCCGCGGTTGTCGCTGCCGAATATATGATTGTCGTCGAGCTGCAGATTGCGGTAGAGCAAGCCCGCACCGAGTTCGAGGCCGGGCCCGCCGGCCCATGGCCGGAAACCTACGCCCAACAGCTTGCCTACGCCTATTTCCCAGCCTGTGCGGAAGCGGCCGTCGCCGTCCACCGGCACTACGGCGCCGGCAAATATATCAGCACCCAATATAGAGTAGAACATGCGGTGCCCCGGCTTTTGCACGGCATTTATAAAGGGCAGGTCGAGATTGATGCTGTCGCCGCTTATCAGGGGCTTGTCGGACCGGCTCACCTTACTGCTGTATCTGTATGTATAAGCGGGAATATGACCCGAGGCTTTTACTTCCACCCTGATTTCTGAGGCGGATTTGTCGGCTTCGGAAGTAAGAAGCACCGACGAAATGTCGCGGAGTACAGTGATAGTGTCGACACGCTCCTGCGCCACGGCGGCGAGCGCCATCGGCAGCAGTACGGACAATGTGATAAATCGGATAAGTCGGTTATTCATTGCAGTTGGTTTGGATTACTTGAAGAAGGAATTGATTACATCGGGCTTGGCTTTGCCCTCGAGATATATCAGCACTATAGGCGAGCCTCCGCTGTAAAGTATGTAGCGGTTGAGGCCGTTGGAGTCTGTCCCGAGGTTGTAGAAGGCATAGTGCAGACGACCGTCCTTGTAGTGTACCTCGCGGTCGACGGCGCGGCGTGCGTCTTTGGCCAGGGCGTCCTCAACCTGTTTTGCCAGTGCTGGGTCGTTGGCAACGGTAAGGCTGTTGAAAAGGCTGAGCTTATATTCCTTTAGCGCGCGTCCCTGCACACAGGTGACCGACGCATTTGGATTGCCGCGCAGCGAGGTGAACAGCTTGCCCACATGCAACCCGCTCTGGGCCATGGCAGCCACAGCCACACACATGGTGAGTGTCAGTAGAGTTAGAAGGCGTTTCATCTTTCTGAAATTTTAAGGAGTGTTATTGAGTTTTCCAGGTCGCGGCTCACCTCGTCGGCTACAGCCGACATGTCGGCAAGCTGCGCCTGCATTATACCCAGCACCTCGTCGGGGTCCTGCACCAGTTCGGTACCCACGTAGGCAATACAGTCGGGCTGTGGCGCTGTCGGCGTGCCTGTGCCGCTGAAATAGCCTGCAATGGCACTTGTAATCAGAACTACGGCAGCTGCCGCCACGTGCTGCATCTGCAAGCCCCTGCGCCGGACGGTGTTATGGCTGCGCAGTATTGCGCTGACGCCAAGCACCGCACGGGCCTCATCTGCTTCGGGGCTCCGGAACCGGCCATCGGCGAGCATTGAGCGCAGCTGTCGCTCCTGCTCGAGTGTGGTCATACCCTCGAAGTATAATTCTATGAGTTGCTTGAGTATTTTTTCGTTATTGTCCATATCGTGCACGGTATATGTTTCGGATAGTTTTTCGGGCTCGGCTCAGAGCCACTCTCACGGCGGTTTCGCTCATGCCGAACTCGGCGGCAATCTCATCGAAGTCATAGCCGTTGCGGTCGCGCATCACAAGAATCTCGCGGTCGCGGCTGCTGAGTTCCGAGGCAATAAGAGCATTGACAGTATTGAGCAGCTGCTGCCGTTCGGCACTGTCGTCGCCGTCGGTGGCGGCGATTGCATCGGACAATTCTGCTTCGGATCTGGCCGAGCGTCGGCGCAACTCGTCGATGCATATATTTCTCACTGCGGTAACGGCGGCACCTTCGACATGCTTTTCGCCCTTGAACGAAGACCGCTGCTTCCACAGCCGCTCGAAGGCATCCTGCAGCACATCGTCGGCCTCTTGGTCGGAGTGCAGCATCCGGGCGGCTCCGCTGTGAAGCCGCATGCGCAATCGCCCGAATACTGCTGTGAGAATATCATTCATCATTTATACTGTTTCTGCCTTATATACGGAGAGCTATGCGGATTGTTACAGCAAAATTAAAAAAAATAATGTAACTATATTTCATTGGAGGTAACGTCCTTCTGCTCAATTTTGCAAATTCGCTGATTTTTTGTAATTTTGCAGCGAAAATCAAATATTGTTTAGAAAAAAGATGAATATAGCAATTGTGGGGGCCAGCGGAGCCGTTGGCCAGGAACTACTCAAAGTGCTCGACCGACAGGACTTTCCTGTAAGCAGTTTGCGTCTGTTCGGCTCAAATCGCAGCGCCGGGCGTAAGTACTCGTACCGCGGCAGCGATATCGAAGTGGAACTTCTTGGAGCTGACCGCAATGCCTTCCGTGGCATCGACGTGGCTTTTGTATCGGCAGGCGCGTCGACTTCGCGCGAATACGCCGACATGATTACGGCCCACGGAACCGTAATGATCGATAACTCAAGCGCCTTCCGCATGGACAGAGATGTGCCTCTGGTTGTACCCGAGGTGAATCCGCAGGATGCTTTCAACGCTCCACGCAACATTATCGCCAACCCCAACTGCACCACCATACAAATGGTTGTGGCGCTCAACCCCATACACCGTTTATCGCCTGTCAGACGGGTGCATGTGGCTACTTATCAGGCCGCGAGCGGTGCCGGAGCGGCTGCTATGGACGAGCTGGTGCAGCAGCATCGCGATCTGGCCGCCGGCCGCGAGGCTGTAGTGGAGCGCTTTGCCCACCAGCTGGCATATAACGTGATTCCGCACATAGACATATTCGGCCAGGACGACTACACCAAAGAGGAGCTGAAAATGCACTTCGAAACAAAAAAAATAATGCATGCCCCCGAACTGGAGGTAAGCGCCACCTGTGTGCGGGTGCCGGTGATGCGTGCCCACAGCGAGGCTATATGGGTAAGCACCGAACGCCATGTAAGCGTCGACGAGGCTCGCGAGGCCTTCGCTGCCGCCCCGGGTGTGGTGCTGGCCGACGATATTGCAAACAATGTGTACCCCATGCCGCTGGAACTGGCCGGCTGCGACCCTGTGTACGTAGGACGCATACGGCGCGACCTTGCCGACCCCAACGGACTGAATTTCTGGTGCGTAAGCGACCAAATCCGTAAAGGCGCGGCTCTGAATGCCGTACAGATTGCCCGGCTCCTGAACAAGTAATCACACCGCACTCCCCTTAAAACCTTATTGATTTGATACCTCTCGCCACAGCCATCGTTACACAACCGGTGCCTATTTTCTTTATAGTGCTGGTCATAATATTATGTGCGCCACTGCTGCTGAACAAGCTGAAAATACCGCACATCATAGGCATGATTGTGGCCGGAGTGGTCATCGGGCCGTACGGCTTCAATGTACTCGACAACGACTCGTCGTTTGCCATCTTCGGTCAGGTAGGACTGCTGTACCTGATGTTCCTGGCCGGACTGGAAATCGACATGTACCATCTGAAACTGAACCTGCGGCGCGGGCTGCTCTTCGGACTGCTCACGCTGCTGGTACCGCTGGGACTCGGCATAGTCACCAGCTATTGTCTGTTGCATCTCGACCTTCTCACTTCCATGCTTCTGGGCGCCATGTATGCCTCGCATACCCTCATAGCCTACCCTGTGGCGGCGCGCTTCGGCATCACCAAGGCCCCGGAGGTACTCATTGCAATCGTAGGCACCATCATAGCCGTAATCGGCGCCCTGCTGGTGCTTGCCGCCACGGTGAACATCAACCGCGAGGGGGCATTCTACCCCTCCGAGATACTGCTGCTGTTAGGGCGCCTGGCGCTATGGTGTCTGGCGATACTCTATACCTACCCGCGCCTTACGCGAATCTTCTTCAAGAAGTACCCCGACAAGGTAATGCAGTATGTCTATATCATGGCCATGGTGTTCCTGGCCTCCTGGACGGCGCAGCTCATAGGCCTCGAAGCCGTGCTCGGCGCCTTCTTCGCCGGCCTGGTCCTTAACCGCTATGTACCGGCGGCATCGCCGCTTATGAGCAGTATAGAATTTGTAGGTAACGCCCTGTTCATACCCTACTTTCTTATAAGTGTGGGCATGATGATAAACATACGCGTGATTGCCGACAGCAGCACTTTGGCCGTGGCTGGAATAATGCTGGCAGTGGCGCTTGTATCGAAATGGCTGCCTGCCTATATAGTACAGCGCATCAACGGCTTTACGTCAGCCGGACGCAATGTGATGTTCGGCCTCACCACTGCCCACACGGCGGTGGCTCTGGCTGTTGTAACCCTCGGCTTTAACCTGCACATGTTCGACAGCCGCATCCTCAACAGCACCGTGCTGGTGATACTGGTGACCTGCGCCCTGGCTCCGGTGCTTACCTCGGCATCTGCGCCGAAGCTGAAAATAGCCATGCTGGAGAAAGAAGACGACGCCGACTCGATTCTGCGCCGAAACCGCCATAACAACACCCTCATACCTGTGGCCAACCCAATTACTGCCCAAGCGCTGGTGGAGATGGCACTGCTGATGCAGAACACCAGAGGACGGCACGACATATACGCCCTGCATGTGCGCAGCGACAACTCGCAGGCGTCCAAGGCCATATCCGAAAACTCCCTTGCCGAGGCCCGAAAGGCCGGCGCTGCCGTGGATGTCGATATCCACACGCTGGAACGCTACGACCTTAATATCGTCACGGGCATACTCAACGCCATAGAGGAACGCGAAATTACCGAGGTGATTCTGGGCATGCACCGCCGAGTGTCGGTCATCGACTCGTTTTTCGGCAACAAGATGGAGCAACTGCTTCGCGCCACCAACCGCATGATTATCATCACCCGCTGCTTTATTCCGGCCAATACCCTCACCCGCATAGTGGTGTGGGTGCCCAAGGACGCGCAGTACGAATCCGGCTTCAGCCGCTGGGTTCGCGCTCTGGCGCGCCTGACACGTCAGGTGGGCTGTCGCATTATATTCTGCTGCAACGGCGACATACAACCGCTTATACGCGGTGTGCTGTATCAGGAGAACTATGGCATACGCTGCGAGTTCCGCACTGTAGAGGATTGGGATGACTTCATTCTGCTGGGCAACCGCGTACTCGACGATGATTTGTTCGTACTCATCGGCGCACGCGCCAACTCGGTATCGTATTCGGCGGATATGGCTGAACTGCCTTCGTTCCTGCAGAAGTATTTTTCGCGCAACAATCTTATGGTAATCTACCCCGAGCAATTCGGCGCCGAGGTTGCCCTGACCTCGTTTACCGACCCGCTTTCGAGCGACATCAGTTCAACGGCCTCTCCGCTATGGATGCGCCTGAGGTCAAGATGGCGCAAGCTGGTTAACGCCAAACGCCGTTTTACCCACCGCAACCGCAAACCCAAGTATTGATTACGGTTGCGCCGGCGGCCCGCCGTCGTTCATCAGGCTCTTAATTACCTTTGTGTGCGAGTGACGTCGGGAAGACGTCACAACACAACAGAGAACATAAAAGGCCGCTCTGTGAAGGCGGCCTTCCATGTTCTCGGGAGGGAGGAGAATGTGATTAAGAAAATGAAGTTAGTAGAGATTGTTTATGAAGCGGTAGTAGTTGGCTCAGCCTTATTCCTGTGCCGCAGCAGGCATCCTTTTGTTGCGGTGAAACCTGTTGAGATTTCTTATAATCTGTATTTCGGCGTGTTTAAGGCGTGCCAATTGTTTCGGGTTCAGTATTTGTTTGAATTTGTCGTAATAGTCCAGTTCGACTTCGCCTTCGAGTTTTTTCTGCTCGAACAGTCGCTGTGAGTATGCTTCGAGGGCAACATCGCTGAGCTTTGTGTCGGCATCCACTTTGTGGCAGATATCGCGGAATTCGTCGTTGAGGGCCTCAAGCCGGTCGTTCATCTCGTCGTACAATGCAAAGAAGCGGGTCTGCTGGTCGGCCGAAAGTTCCAGGTCATTGGCGAGGAATTTGTGGCGGTATTCGATAAGTTGCTCACGTCCGCGCTGCTGACGTCGTTCGCTGCCTGACTTCTGGGCATTGGCGCAAAGTGCCACAGCCATGAGCAGTATAATTAATAATTGGCGTATATTCATAAATTACTGGAAGTTTTCGGGGAGGTTATGAATACTCTCGCTGTCGATATCATTGTCGTCGGGCATGGGCAGACTGTCGAGGTCGACATCGACGTCGGAGAGTTCGTCAATCAAATCCCACTGGTTCAGTTCGTCAGCCACATATTCTTTCATGAACTGCTCGTCGCCCAGAGCGTCGGCCAGCTCGGGATAGCTTTCGATTGACAGAGGGTCGGCAGGCGAGCTCATGAGGCTGAACATTTTAAGCATACACCATACACCGGCGAACATTGCGGCCATATATGTATAGGGCCGAATTTTCTGCCAGAATGTACGCGGCATGGCTACGACTGCGCCGTCCGATTCTATTTCGGGGCGTTCAGGCAGCGATGCTGTCATGCGAGCAGCGAAGTCGGCGAAGTAGCCCTCGGGCACGTCAATGCCGTCGTTGCCTTTGATTTTGCCTAATATATCGTTGGATTCTTTCATGACTTTTGCTTGTTGTTTATATTTTTGACTCAAGCGGTTCTAAAAGGTTTAATGCTCTGAAAAAAAATGTTCGATTTTTTTTACCGCGAGATGGTATGAGGTTTTAAGGGCGCCTACACTGGTACCGAGGATTTCTGAAATCTGCTCGTATTTCATGTCGTCGTAGTACTTCATGTTGAACACGAGGCGCTGCTTTTCGGGCAGGGTTGCCACGGCCTTGCGGAGTTCTTGTGCCAGGCGGTCGCCGTCGATATGTTCGTCGGCTTCTATTTCGTTTACCAGCTGCTGTTGCTGGTCGTCGATACTGATGCTCTGGCGGCGGCGTTCGCGTTCAAGAAAGCTGATTGCTTCGTTTATGGCTATTTTGTACAGCCATGTCGACAGCTTGGCTTCGCCACGGAAGTTCTCCAGCGAGCTCCAGGCTTTGATGAAGGTGTTCTGCAGCAGGTCGTCGGCATCGTCGTGACGCGGAACCATACGGCGTATCTGTCGGTACAGATGCTCGGAGTACAGGCGCACCACCTCACCGAATGCCTGACGGCACTGCGACGGTTGCCGCAGCCGCTCGGTTAACATGAGTTCTTCTTCTGTGCTGATAACTGCCATGATTGGTGGGGTGTAATATGCTTTTGAGTTCAAATTTACGCTTTTTTTTTCAGTTTCCGCGCTTTCGGGGGCAAGTTTAAGCATTTTTTGCCAAATTAGGCGTATCTTTGCACAGTGAAACGATATATACCTATTATTATAGCCGCATGTATGCCTGCGGGGGCTGCGGCACAATCCGATTCTCTGGTCGACGGACACCTGTTACTGCGCCAGGTGGAGGTGGAAGGGGTAAAACAGACCGTCCGCTCCGACGCCATGGCTGTGACAGATATATCGCAGGCCATGATAAACCGTCTGGGCATTTCCGCCATAAAGGATGTGGGCGAGATTGCGCCTAATTTCTACATGCCCGACTATGGTTCGCGCATGACTTCGAGTATTTATGTGCGTGGCCTTGGCTCGCGCATGGATCAGCCCGTAGTAGGCCTGCAGGTCGACGGTGTACCATATTTAAATAAGGATGCTTTTGACTTTGACATTTTCGACATAGCCTCGATTGAGGTTCTGCGCGGCGCCCGCGCCACCCTCAACGGACGCAACAGCATGGGCGGCCGCATTGTAGTCACTACGCTGTCGCCGTGGCAGACCGAGGGTGTGCGTGCTCTGGTGGAATATGGCCGCTTCAACAGCCTGCGCGGCGGTGCGGGCTGGTACAGCAGGCTGTCGCCCTCGCTGGCCACTTCGGTCACTGCCCAGTACAGCTCGGGCAATGGGCCCTGGCACAACAGCCACACCAACGAACGCGTGGGCGACAACCGCCAGGCCGACGGACGCTGGAAACTGTCGTGGCGCCCCAATACCTGGCTGTCGCTTACCAACACGGCATCGCTGAGCGAGGCCACGCAGGACGGCTACCCTTACCGCTCGCTGGAGCTGCCCGAAATTGCATACGCCGATACATGTTCGTACAGGCGCCTGCTCTTTGCCGACGGCCTCACAGCTGTGTTTGCCGGAAAACGTATGGTAGTGACCTCGACTACATCGTTCCAGTACATGAGCGACGACATGCGCCTTGACCAGGATTTTCTGCCTGCCGACTATTTTACCTTGCGCCAGAAGCGCCACGAGTTCACCTTCTCGGAAGATATGTTCGCCAAGGGCTCGCGCGGCAGCTACGACTGGCTGGGGGGCGTGTTTATGTTCAGCCGCTCGACCGACATGCACGCACCGGTAAGCTTCAAGGACACCGGCATTTCGGAACTGATTGAGAATCGCCACAACGGATTCAATGTGGAGAACCCCATCGAGTGGTTCACGCGTCGATTTACTCTGGGCAGCGATTTTGAAATGGGCAACACGGGCTTCGCCCTCTATCACCAGAGCACCTACACTCTTGGCGACTGGATATTCGACGCAGGTGTACGCTGGGATATCGAGCGCTCCACCCTCAGCTACCACAGCTACTGCAACACCGGCTATAACACCTGGCATATACTGCCCGACGGCAGCCGCGAGCTGTTAGAGCGCACTCCGGTTATTATCAACGACCGCGACCGTCTTAGCCGGACATTCAACGAGTTGCTGCCCAAGATCACTGTTACCTGGCATCGTCCCTGGGGCCATATCTACGCCGATGTAACCAAGGCCTATAAGGCCGGCGGCTTCAACACGCAGATGTTCAGCGATGTACTGCAGCAGCGCATCATGAACATAATGGGCATGGGTATGCAGTACAGCCTCGACGAGATTGTGAGCTACAAGCCCGAAAAGAGCTGGAACTACGAGCTGGGCGCATCGGCGTCGCTGGCCGGCGGACGCCTCGACCTCAGTGCCACGGCCTTTGTAATCGACTGCCGCGACCAGCAACTGACCGTATTTCCTGACGGCTCCACCACCGGACGCATAATGACCAATGCCGGACGTACCCTGAGCCGTGGCCTGGAACTCAGCGCCGACTGGGCCGCGCTGGAGCAACTGAAATTGCGTGGCGCGTGGGGCTACACCAAGGCCACTTTCACAAAATTCAACAACGGCATAAGCGACTTCAGCGGCAAACGTGTGCCTTATGCCCCGACCAACACTCTGTATCTGGGCGCGGTATGGATGCCGGAGTTCGATATCGCCGGTGTCCGTCCGGTACTGGACGTGAACCTGCGCTGCGCCGGCGACATTTATTTCGACGAGGCCAACACAGTGCGCCAGCCTTTCTACGCCGTACCGAACTGTTCGCTTACATTCAACGCCGAGCACTGGAGTCTGCGCCTGTGGGGCGAGAATATCAGCAACACCCGCTACAGCACATTCTACTTTGTATCGATAGGCAACGCCTTTGTACAGCAATCGCGCCCATGGAGTATCGGCGCCACGCTGCGGCTGAGAATCTGAGCGACACTTCAAAAATCATGCAAAACATGTACGGCAATTGTACAAAAAAATATCTTTTAACCTTTGGCGGAGTCCTGAGTGTTGCACGAATAAATTACTATTCGTATTTTTGCAATTCATTTAATCCATACAAGTACGAATAATGAAATTTTTCAGCACTCTCATCGCAATTGCAGCAGGCCTCGCGCTCTGCTTCAGCCTAAGCTCATGCAACAACAGTGACGAACCCGAAGAGTTCAAGGTTCAGCAGCAAATCACCGACTCGTTCCTGCATATCAGCGATTTAAGCAGCATGCGGCCCGAAATGAACTACAAAGGCGTAAGCTATCATATTATCTACGACTATGTAGCCGCCACTGCTGATGTTACAATCAAGGGGCTTAAGTTGCCTGACGACACCAAGTATCCGGCACTGACACTTAGCGAAATACCTTTCAAGGTAAACAACGAAGGCGCCCGTGTATTAGAAGGCACCAATCTGGCAGCTTCGAGCGATGGCTTCACCGCCACCCCGCTTTTCGACTCGTTCAAAATGGTTGTATCCGACCGCCTGGTCGACGGTTACTACTTCCCGGCTGTATGCATCGAATACACCGTCAACAGCACATATAAGGCTGTTGGCAGCATATTGTCGCAGATATTCGCGGGCACTACCGTGACAACCAACGCCAACGGCAACAGTTTCTCGAACGAAACTCCGGTGTACGCACTTGAACTCGACCCGCAGACCATGAAGGCCGCACTGACCATCAACAACGCCAAGTTCATACAGAGCATGCCGGCCCAGACCATGACATTCGCCGGCATTCCCTACACAGTCAGCACCGGCGGTATCGTAACCCTCGAATCGGCCGAAACCATCATACCAACTATCAACAAAGTAGAATTCAAAGCCTTCCCCATCAGCGACCTCAAGGCCGAGTATAACCTTACCACAGGCATGAATCTGGATTTCGTATGCACAATCGATAAAAGCCAGATGAACCCTGAAATGGCAGACAAAATCGAAGGCTCGCCCTTTAAAGTAAGCGCCAAGCTACCTTTCAGCAAAAAGACAACCAACGAAAAATAATTTCTCTCTCATTCACGGTCGCGCCTTATGCGCGGCCGTGAAATCATTTAACAGGCTTTAAGTTTACATAATTATCATGAAAACAAATCTCAGTTCACAAATCAAGCTCGACCGTGTGCCTCGTCGTTATTACGCACCGGAAAGCGACCTCGAACTGGCCGCACTTACACGTGAGGAAAAAGTACAGACCAAAATATACGAAACCCCCGACGATGCCAGCGAGCAACTTGCCCGCCGTATCGCAGATGAAATCCGCCGCTGCGTGGCTGCCAAGAACCGCTGCGTGATGGCATTGGGCGCCGGACGCTCCACCCACCCTGTATATGCCCGTCTGATTGCGATGCACCAGCGAGGTGAACTGTCGATGGACCGTGTGACTGTATTCAACATAAGCGAATTTTTTCCGCTGACACCCGATGGCCCGTCGACCCTGGCCTGCCTGCGCCAGGTGCTTCTCGACCATGTGAACGTTCGCGAAAGCAATATCCATTCGATAAACCCGGCAGTGACCATGGAGTCGATGTTCGACTATTGCAAGGAATATGAGCGCAAAATAGCCGACTGCGGCGGCATTGACATAACGGTATGCGAAATCGGCCCCGCCGGTTCGCTTGCATTCAACGAACCCGGCTCCACAGCTACCTCGCACTGCCGCCTGGTACTTCTGAGCGCCGAAGAGCACCAGATGGTACAGAATGCCTACAAGTGCGACGAATGTCCGGCCACAGCCATTACCCTCGGTCTGGCCAACCTACTGTCGGCCAACGCTGTGATGTGCATGGCATGGGGCGAAAACTCGTCGAAGGTGGTCGAAGAGGCTATCGAAGGTCCTGTTACCGACTCTCTACCGGCCAGCTTCCTGCAGATGCACCAGAACGCCCATATTACCCTTGACCTGTCGGCAGCCGACGACCTCACCCGCATATCGCATCCCTGGATGGTGACCAGCTGCGAATGGACACCCAAGCAGGTACGCCGCGCCATAGTATGGCTCTGCGGTGTCACCGGCAAACCCATTCTCAAACTCACCAACAAGGACTATAACGACCATGGTCTGGGCAGCCTCGTCGCTACCTGCGGCTCGGCATACAATGTAAACATACAGGTATTCAACGAACTGCAGCATACCATCACCGGCTGGCCCGGCGGCAAGCCCAATGCCGACGACACCTCGCGCCCCGAGCGTGCCAACCCCTACCCCAAGCGTGTGATTGTGTTCTCGCCCCACCCCGACGACGACGTGATTTCGATGGGCGGCACTCTCAAACGCCTCGTCGATCAGGGCCACGACGTACACGTGGCCTACGAAACCTCGGGCAATATTGCCGTAGGCGACGAGGATATGATGCGATACTTCCTGATGATGGACAAGATTGCGCCTATGTTCGGCTTCGACACCGAAGAATACCTGAATCTGAGCCGCAACGTACATGCCGGCGTGAACGCCAAGCGCTCTATGACCGACGTAGACTCTCCCGAAGTACGCGACATCAAAACCATGATTCGCCAGGCCGAAGCATCGATTGCATGCTCGTACATAGGTGTAAAATCCGAGAATGTGCACTTCCTGCGCCTGCCGTTCTATGAAACAGGCACTGTGAAGAAAGGCGACCTGTCGGAACGCGACATCAACATAGTAAAAGACCTGCTCGAAAAAGTTAAGCCCCACCAGATATTCGTGGCAGGCGACCTCGCCGACCCCCACGGCACCCATCGCGTCTGCACCGATGCCGTTCTGGCCGCAATCGACGAGCTCAAGGACGAAGCATGGATGCAGGACTGCCGCATATGGATGTACCGCGGTGCGTGGGCTGAATGGGAAATCGACCACATAGAAATGGCTGTGCCCATATCGCCCGAAGAACTGCGTTTCAAGCGCAACTCTATCCTCAAGCACCAAAGCCAGATGGAGAATGCGCCCTTCCTTGGCGACGACGACCGCCTGTTCTGGCAACGTGCCGAGGAGCGTAACCGCGCTACCGCAAAACTCTACGAAAGCCTGGGTCTGGCCTCGTACGAAGCCATGGAGGCTTTTGTGCAGTACCATCCGCTGTAATATAGATAACACAAAGTACCAGAGGACTCACAAAGATTTTTTAGACTATGGATCTAAATTTTTCGCTGTGAGTCCTCTGTGTATTCTGTGTGAAGTTTATAGCCGTTAACAAATTTTATGTGGCCGCAAGCAAATAGTGACGGCGTAAATTTGCGGCATGGAAACACATATAGGTCAGGCGCTTGAGAAGTCGCGCCGAAATATTACTGAAATTATAGTACACTGCACCGCTACTCACGCCGGACGTGGAGTGAGCGTGTCCGACATCGACTGCTGGCACCGCCAAAGGGGATTCAACGGCATTGGCTACCATTATGTTGTCAGCCTCGACGGCCGCATTGGCCAAGGACGCCCGGTGCATTTAGCAGGTGCCCACTGCAAGGGCCATAACAGCAATTCGATAGGTGTGGTGTACGTGGGCGGACTGGATACCAACGGACGCGCCGCCGACACTCGGACTGCGGCTCAGCGAAAGGCCCTCGCCGAATTGCTCGGCAACCTGCGCAAACTCTATCCGGGGGCTGCAATACACGGACACCGCGATTTCGCGGCCAAGGACTGCCCATGCTTCGACGCCACCAAAGAGTATGCCACCCTATGAGAACGGCAATCATACTCTTAGTCCTGCTGCTTACAGCCTGTGGCAGCAGGCAACACACAGTACGGGATTCGACTACGCTGGATTTCAACAAACAGGTAAGCCTGAAAGATTCTCTCGACGTCCGGATGAGGATTGACAGCCGTACGGAAATCGATTCGCTTAGCATAAGCGTGGGGCTTGACTCATTGCAACGGCCTACCCGGGTGCGGGTGAAAGCGCACGGAATCAAACGGCGCGACAGCATCTCCACCCAAGTGGCCGAAACCCGCTGCAGCCAATCGGCCGACAGCGTAAAAATCAGACGCTATGGCGAACTACAGGAACGCAAAAGTTCCGGCCGTCACCGGTACATGCTTTATATAGCCCTGACACTGCTGCTGATTACATTGTGGAATAGAAGATAATCTTATTTTTCTGTGCGCTTTTGTGTGATAATTTCAAAATGGCATGTTTTTGCCGGATAGACGAAACAAAGGTGAAATGGCACTTGTTAGAATTGTAAAGATTTAGTAACTTTGCACATTAATTCCCATTCACCACATGATTGAACGCATAATTATCATCGACAAGGTAGACCCGGTAAGTTTCTATGGTGTTAACAATGCCAATATGCACCTGATACGCAACCTCTTTCCGAAACTGAGAGTGGCTGCGCGCGGCTCGGTCATAAAGGTGATTGGCGAGGATGCCGAAACAGCGGAATTCGAAGATAAAATCAAGCAGCTGGAAGACTATGCCGAAAAGTACAATACGCTGCCCGAGGATGTGATTCTGGACATAATCAAGGGCGAGGCTCCAAAGGATATGAAGCGCGACGACGTGATAATCTTCGGCGTCAACGGCAAGCCCATCTCGGCCCGTACTCCCAACCAACAGCTGCTGGTAGAACAATTCCGGAACAACGACCTCACTTTCGCCCTTGGCCCGGCCGGCACCGGCAAGACCTATATAGCCATTGCCCTTGCCGTGCATGCTCTTAAAAACCGCCAGGTGCGCAAAATCATACTGTCGCGTCCGGCAGTAGAAGCCGGCGAGAAATTAGGTTTTCTGCCCGGCGACATGAAGGACAAAATCGACCCGTATCTGCAACCGCTTTACGATGCGCTGGAAGACATGATTCCGGCAGTAAAGCTGCGTGAATACATGGACTGCAAGGTGATACAGATAGCCCCTCTGGCATTTATGCGCGGCCGCACACTGAACGACGCCGTGATAGTGCTCGACGAGGCCCAGAACACCACACCCCACCAGCTTAAAATGTTCCTGACCCGTCTGGGTATGAGCGCCAAAATGATAGTAACCGGCGACGTGACTCAGATTGACCTGCCACGCACCACATCGAGCGGTCTGGTACAGGCTCTTAAAGTACTCGAAGGCGTGCCCGGCATAGGCCGTGTGCAATTCGGCAAAAAAGACATTGTGCGCCACCAGCTGGTACAGCGCATAGTAGAGGCCTACGAACGGCACGATGCCGAGAAGCCAAAGCCCGACGTTCCTGCCGAACAGACCAATGCCTCCGACGTTAAACGTTAACCCAAACAGAAACCCATTAAAACCAATCATAGCTATGGCAACGACTCTTACAAAAACCGACTTCACTTTCCCCGGCCAGACCGGCGTATATCACGGCAAAGTACGCGACGTATACACCATCAACGACTCAATGCTGGTAATGGTGGCCACCGACCGTATATCGGCCTTCGACGTTATCCTGCCCAAAGGTATCCCCTACAAGGGCCAGGTTCTGAACCAGATTGCCGCCAAATTCCTTGATGCCACCGCACACGCTGTGCCCAACTGGAAACTGGCCACACCCGACCCCATGGTTACAGCAGGACGTCGTTGCGAAGGCTTCCGCGTGGAAATGATTATCCGCGGCTACCTCACCGGCAGCGCCTGGCGCGACTATGCCGCAGGTGCCCGCGAAATCTGCGGTGTGAAACTGCCCGATGGCATGCGTGAGAACGAACGCTTCCCCGAACCCATCATCACCCCCACAACCAAGGCCGACGAAGGCCATGACGAGAATATATCGCGCGAGGAAATAATTGCCCGCGGCATTGTAAGCGAGGAAGACTACAAGGTAATGGAGCAGTACACCCGCACCCTGTTTGAAATCGGCACCCGCATGGCAGCAGAAAAGGGTCTGATTCTGGTCGATACCAAGTACGAATTCGGCAAGCTCGAAGACAAAGTGATACTCATCGACGAAATCCATACTCCCGACTCGTCGCGCTACTTCTATGCCGAAGGCTATCAGGAGCGTTTCGAACGCGGCGAGGCACAGCGCCAGCTCTCCAAAGAATTCGTGCGCCAGTGGCTTATCGAGAACGGATTCATGGGCAAGCCCGGCCAGACCGTGCCCGAAATGACCGATGAAATCTGCGAGAGCATCTCGCAGCGCTATATCGAACTGTACGAGCACATCACCGGCGAAAAATTCGTGCCCGCTCCCGAAGCCGACCTCGAACGCCGTATCGAAACTAATATTCTCGACTGCCTGACCAATCTGAAATAAGTGAAAGTCAAGGCCGAACACATAAATCCATACGAAGGCGACACACGCGGCAAAACCGAGCAGGTGCGCGACATGTTCGACTCCATATCCGGAGCCTACGACTTCATGAACCGCGCCATGACCATGGGAGTAGACCGTCTGTGGCGCCGTACAGCCGTAAACACGGTCCGCCGCCCTGCCCCCCGGCGGGTGGTAGACCTTGCCACGGGCACCGGCGACCTTGCCATAGCGCTGGCACGCCGCATACCCGGCGCTGAAATCACAGGCTACGACCTGTCGGAAGGCATGCTCGAAATTGGGCGCCGAAAGGTAGAGAAAGCCGGTCTGTCGGAGCGTATAAGCCTTTATCAGGCCGACTGTCTGGCATTGCCTGCAGCCGACAACAGCGCCGACGCCGTGACCGTAGCTTACGGTGTGCGCAACTTCGAGCACCTGCTGGAAGGCTACCGCGAGATGCACCGCATACTGCGCCCGGGAGGCATGCTCTGCGTGCTGGAGCTTTCCACACCCCGCGGGCGCATCACGGCCCCGCTGTACCGTTTTTATACTCGCCGCATAATACCTCTGGCAGGGCGTCTGATAAGTCACGACAACCGCGCCTACAGCTACCTGCCCGAGAGCATCGCCGCTGTACCTCAGGGAGCCGATATGTGCGCACTGATGGCTGAAGCCGGTTTCAGCGACTGCCGCTTCCGCCCCATGACATTTGGTGCGTGTACAATGTACACCGCCGTAAAATAACACCAATCCAACAATAACGCGGTAATGAAAAAAATAGCGTTTGCACTTCTGTTTTCACTCGTCGCCGTTAGTGCGGCGGCCCAGGCCCTTTATTTCAACTCGGCCGTAGTGGAAGAGGTCGACACGGTTCCGGCGTTCAATCCGGCCGACACCATCACCGTCGACCCTCTGCCCGTACAGTTCTTCATGCCCATGGTTTTCGACCATTACGATTTTTATGACCCCGCGGTTATAGCCACGCCCGACACCACCTCCACCGCAATATTTCCGGCACCGGGAAGCAAAAAACCGTTTACCAAAGTGCGGATTCCCGATTGGCTGCGCCGGGCCAACAATACCGCGCGCCTGGCCAATCAGCTGAGCTATCACCTGCTGTACGATTCGCCCGAGATTGTGCGCTACACCCGCGCCTCACTGCCGGACGCCCCCAAGATGTACCACACCGTGGTCGACCCCAGCACACTGCGCTTCGACATCCGCCAGTTTGAAGGCGACCTGGTAGCCGATGCCGAAATCAAGGCCGTGAATCTGCGCAAACGCCACTGGATAAACTCATTCTCGGCATCACTTCAGTTCAGCCAGGCATACGTATCGCCCAACTGGTATCAGGGCGGCAACAGCAACCTAACAGCCATAGGTCAGCTGAACTGGGACCTGAAACTCAACCAGAAGTATCATCCCAACCTGCTCTTTGAGGTACACGCCCAGTATAAACTCGGCACGAACAGCGCCCCGGACGACTCGCTGCACGCCTACAACATCAGCGAGGACCTGTTTCAGTTCAACTCAACCTTTGGTCTGAAAGCGGCCAAACGCTGGTACTACTCGCTCACCACACAATTCAAGACCCAGCTGCTGAACTCATACGAAAGCAACAGCAACACCACCCGCGCCGCCTTCCTGTCGCCGGGCGAACTCAACCTCGGTCTTGGTATGACTTACAACTATGCCAACTCCAAAGGCTCATTCTCATTCGACTCCTCGATATCGCCTCTGAGCTACAATCTGCGCACATGCACCAACGACAAGGTCAATGCCGCTGCATACGATATCCCCGAGGGGCGGCAAACCAAGAGCAAATTCGGTTCGAGCGGCGAATGTAAGCTTAAATGGAAAATCGCCTACAATATAAGTTTTTCGTCGCGACTGTTCGCCTTTACCGACTACGACCGCTTTGAGGCAGACTGGGAAAACACGCTGCTGTTTGAAATCAACCGCTTCCTTACCACACAGATATACGCCCACGCCCGCTACGACACAGCCACGCAGCCGTGCGACGACCCGGGATGGCACAAACTGCAGGTAAAGGAAATACTGTCAATTGGTTTCTCATACCGCTTCGCCAACAGCTGACAATGCGCCGCCCTGTTGCCACAATCATGCTTGCCTTACTTGCCGTCGGTCTGTTCCGCGCCTCAGCCGGAAACCGGGTCGACAGCCTGCTGAGTGTGATTGACCGCGGCAACTGCCAGGCCATCGAAGGTGTATGGCGCCTTACCGCGTCGCCCGAAACTGTTATTGCCATAAGCTCCTGCGGGGCGCCGGACAGCCGCTTCGACATCTGGCTGCTCGATTCGCCCGACTATCGTGTGGAACCTTGCGTGCATATAGGGCAAGCCACCGAAGGCGCGCGTCGCGGCAGCTACGACCTCACCATGTGCGAGCAGCCCGGCAAACTGCCGGTGCGCAAGCACTCGTTCATAGCCGAATTTGAAAACGGCGACAGCGGACGGCTGATACTCAAGGCCTACAAGCGAGGCAAACGCATAAGTGTGTGGCGCTGGCTGCCGTACATGTTTCGTGTAACGGTAATCGACCGGACAAACCGCCCTACCGACCACGACGGACTGGTACGGATATATCCTGGCCCTGGAGGCAGGCTCGACTTATGAAACGCCTGCTGCTCATACTTACAGCCGCCGCATGCACGGCCACTACACTCTGCGCCCAGAATACCTGGCGTGGCAAGCGTCGCATGCCTGTGCCCCGAAGCTCCATTGCTGCCTCAGCCGCGCCAATGATGCCGTGCGACAGCGGTAGAGTGTCGGCAGCCGGATTCGAAAAGACTCTTCGCAGCACCACCGAGTCACTGTTCCTTACCAACCACAGCGCCGATACCATAGAACGTGTGCTGCTGCACATAGAGTATCTCGACACCTCCGGGCGACAGCTTCACAGCCGCCGCGAATACATAGGCGTGAACCTGCCGCCTGCATCCACACGCAAGGTGGATATAAAATCGTTCGACCGTCAGGGCGTTTTCTATTATCATCTGTCGGGGCGCCCACGCACACGGGCCAACGCCACACCGTTCGAAGTGCGTCTGAGTGTCGACAGCATATCACCATATAAATCAGAATAAACTAATGAAAATAGCTATCATAGTGGCCATGGACAAGGAACTGGCCCTTATACTTCCACGCCTTACCGAGGCCCGTACAGTAAAAGTCAACGGTTTCACATTCCACAGCGGCAAAATGGGCTCGCGCGAGGTGATTGTAGGCAAATGCGGCATAGGCAAAGTGAACGCCGCCGTCAACGCCCTCACGCTCATCGAGCAATTCAGGCCCTCGGTGGTAATCAACACCGGCGTGGCCGGAGGCACCGGCGCAGCGCGTGTAGGCGATGTAGTGGTGGCCGACCGCATAGCCTATCACGACGTATGGTGCGGACCCGATACAATACACGGCCAGGCCGCCGGCTGTCCGCGCCTATTTATCAGCACTTTCTCCGACAACATCTTCGAAGGCCTGCACATACGCCGCGGACTGGTTGCCTCGGGCGACATATTCGTGTCGAAACCTTCCGAGGTACGTCACATACTCGACCTATATCCCGACGCGGTGGCAGTGGACATGGAATCGGCCGCAATTGCCCATGTATGCCATCTGAAGCAGGTGTCGTTTCTTTGTGTTCGCGTAGTAAGCGACACCCCCGGAGGCGAAGACAACATATTGCAGTACGAAAACTTCTGGCAGGATGCCCCGCAGCATACATTCGAAGTAATCGATGCCGTTGTGGCAAGACTGTAAATGAAAGACATAACGGTACGCAAAGGCCGGCGCCACATACTCGACCTGGTAGCACAGGGCGAGCATGAGCGTCAGGACTTCAAGTTTCTCATATCCGATGCCCGCAAAATAGCCCGCAGCATATCGGCCTTCGCCAACCACAGCGGAGGCTGTCTGCTCATAGGTATCAAAGACAACGGCGTAGTGGCCGGCGTGCGCAACGAAGAAGACATCTACGTAGTCGAACAGGCCGCCGAACTCTATTGCTCGCCGCCGCAACAGGTTGAATTCGAGGCTTACAGTGTCGACACCGGCGTGGTGGTGATAAAAGCATTGATTACGAAGGCAACCACACGCCCTGTGGCCGTGCTCGAAGCCGATGGCCACAGCAGAGTGTACTATAGAGTAAACGACGAAAACATAGTGGCGCATCCGCTTATGGTAAGCGCCTGGGCTGAAGCCGAAAAAGGAGGCACATTCCTAAGTTTCAGCAACATAGAAAGCCAACTGATAAATCTGCTCGCCGACCGCAGCCTGAGTTCGCGCCAACTGGCGCTGGAACTGCACTGCTCGCAAAGCATGGCCGACGACCTGGTGGTGCGGCTGGCCTCGGCCGGAGTACTTAAGTTTGTGTACGAGCACGGCGAGTTCCGCATCAGCGCAGTATAGAGCAAACGAACAAATTATTTGCCATATCAGACATAATCACATAAAATATTTTTTGTATATTTGCAACTTGATATGGACGATTCGCTTCAATTACAACAGAACATCGGTCTGCGTCAGCGCCTGGCTCCTCAACAGGTGATTTTCGGACGCTTCCTCGAGATGACAGCCCCTGAACTCGAGGACGAGGTGCGTCGTGCCCTTGACGAAAACCCTGCGCTCGAAGAACGCGAATATTCCGACTCCCGGCCCGATGATGCCGAAGACTTCTGCGAAACTGCCGAAGAACTGCAGCGGGCCGACTACCGCGACGACGACGATGTGCCCAACTACCGCTATAACGCCGGCAATCGCAGTGCCGACGACGAATATCTGGAACCGCTGGTAGTCGACGACCTGCACACCATAATCGACGTGCTCGAGAACCAGCTGGGCGACTTCGACCTCAGCGATTCCGACCGCGAGATTGCCCGATACATAATAGGCAATATCGACGATAACGGCTACCTTGGACGCCCGTTCGCCTCGATTGCCGACGACGTAAGCATAGCCACCGGAATCGAAACAAGTACCGCACACGTACGCGCCGTTGCCGATGTAATCCGCTCAATGGACCCCGCCGGCGTGTGTGCGGTTGACCTGCGCGACTGCCTGCTGCTGCAGTTGCGGCGCATGAAAGACAGCGAGGCGGTGCGCGATGCCGCCACTATTGTACGCGACTATTTCGACCTGTTCAGCAAACGACATTACGACCGCCTTTCGTCACGCGCACGCCTGAGCGATACGCGCCTGAGGAAAGCCCTCGACATAATTCAAGGCCTCAACCCCAAGCCCGGAGCACTGATAGAGCAAAGCAACTCGGGCGACCGGATGCGCCATATCATACCTGACTTCAATGTTGAAATCGAGCCTTCAGGCCGCGCTTCGGTAAGCCTCAACGGGCATCTGCCGGAGCTGGCCATTGCCGAGTCGTTTGTGCCCGACGAGAACGCCGCCTTGCCCGACCGACGCAACCGCGAGGCAAGGGCATTCATTCGCGCCCGCCACGACGAAGCCCAGCAGCTCATCCGCATGGTAAACTCACGGGCCGAAACCCTCATGGCAGTGATGAAAGCCATAGTATCGCTGCAGTTGCGCTTTTTCGAAAGCGGCAATACTGCCGACATAAAGCCTATGATACTCAAAGATGTAGCCGAACTGACCGGATACGACCTCTCGGTAATATCTCGCGCTACGGCCGGAAAATATGTGGCCACGCCCAACGGGGTATTCCAGCTGAAAATGCTATTCAACGAACGGCGCAAGGAAGACTCCGATACCTCGGCACACGAAATTCTGGACGTAATATCCAACATGATAGCCGAGGAAGACAAGCACCGTCCCCTCACCGACGAGGCCATAAAAGACCGGCTCACCACTCTGGGCTACGACATTGCCAGACGCACCGTGGCCAAATATCGCGAACAACTCGACCTGCCCGTGGCACGCCTGCGGCGCACTCTCTGACAAAACAGACCCTATATGGAAAATCAAAAAACAAACAGCAACGGAATAACACGTACAGCGCAGATTATAAGCGATGTACTATCGCCGCTGCTTATACCCACCTACGCATATACCGTGATGATGTGGCTTACACCGCTGGTGATACTGCCCGAGCGCACCCGCCTGATAACCATGGCCGTGGTGGCGCTGCTGACCGCCGTGCTGCCCACTGCCGCCATACTCGCCCTCAAAAGCCTTGGCCGCATATCCGACAATGCCATAAGCAGCCGCAACGAGCGCATGATACCGTTTGCCCTGGCTCTGGGATGCTATCTGGGCGCCTGCTGGTATCTCAACAGTATCCACGCCCCCTGGTGGGTAAGCCGCTTCTTTCTGGGAGCAGGTCTGGCAGTGGCCATAGCCACGGTGGTGACACTGAAGTGGAAAATCAGCGCGCATGCCACAGCAATCGCCGGCATGACGGGCATGATAATATGGCTTGCCTTCCGCCACCTGCTGCTGTTGCAGCCCATGGTAGTGATTACGGTGTCGATAATGCTGTGCGGCATAGTAAGTTCAAGCCGTCTGGTTCTCCACCGTCATACTTTCGCTCAGGTAGGCGCCGGTTTTGCGCTGGGGCTGCTGTGCGTGGTGGCAGTAATGCTATTTTAAATTTTGAAATCCGTAATATCAAAAATATATGAATCCTACCGTAAGTATCATAATGGGCAGCACCTCCGACCTGCCCGTGCTGCGTAAAGCCGCCGACTTCCTCGAGCAGATGGAAGTTCCGTTTGAACTTTGCGCCCTGAGCGCGCACCGCACCCCGCGCGCCGTAGAGAGCTACGCCACCGAAGCCGCAGGCCGCGGCATAAAGGTGATTATTGCTGCCGCAGGTATGGCCGCCGCTCTGCCTGGCGTGATAGCCGCACTCACTCCACTGCCCGTAATAGGTCTGCCCATCGACTCCACCCTTCAGGGCCAGGACGCCCTGCTGTCGATTGTACAGATGCCCCCCGGCATTCCCGTAGCTACCGTAGGAATCAATGCCGGACTCAACGCAGCAGTGCTTGCAGTGCGCATGCTGGCCCTGTCCGACATGGAACTGCTTTCGCGCTACGACGCCTACAGCCGCAGCCTTACCCGGAAAATCGAGAAGGCCAACGCCGACCTCGCTCTAATCAAGGACTACAAATTCAAGACCAATTGAAAACCGGACTGATAAAGCGCCGCCACACTATAAGTGTAAAGGTGGGCAATGTTGAGATTGGCAGTGAGCATCCGCTGCGCCTGCAGTCGATGACCAACACAGCCACCCTCGACGTAGAGGCATCCGCAGCCCAATGCCGGCGAATAGCCGAAGCCGGAGCCGACATAGTGCGCCTCACCGCACAAGGGGTGAGCCATGCACGTGCCCTGGGCGAGATTCGCAGCAAGCTGCGTGCCGCAGGCTGCGACATTCCGTTGGTAGCCGACATACATTTCAACCCGGCTGCCGCCTTTGCAGCTGCCGAAGAAGTTGAGAAAGTGCGCATCAACCCCGGCAACTTCGCCGACCCGGGCCGCACATTCAAGAAACTCGAGTACACCGACGAAGAATACGCCGCCGAAATCGAACGCATACGCTGCGCCCTGCTGCCCTTTATCGAACTCTGCCGCAGCCGCGGCACCGCCATACGCCTGGGCGTGAATCACGGTTCGCTCTCCGACCGCATCATGAGCCGCTTTGGCGACACTCCCGCCGGTATGGTCGAATCGGCCATGGAATACCTGCGCATATGCCGCGACGCCGATTTCGTTCAGGTAATTATCTCAATCAAGGCCTCCAACGTGCTGGTGATGGTCGAAACCGTACGCCTTCTGGTTCGCGCCATGGATGCCGAAGACATGCACTTTCCGCTCCACCTCGGAGTAACCGAGGCCGGCGACGGCGAGGATGGCCGCATAAAATCGGCTGTCGGCATAGGTACCCTGCTCTGCGAAGGCATCGGCGACACCATTAGAGTATCGCTGTCCGAAGCGCCGGAGGCTGAGCTGCCCGTGGCCCGCATGCTTGCCGACCACTGCAGCCGCCGCCTCGCCAATGAGCAATATATGCCACAGGGCCGCTGCGACAATCCCACACAACCTTTGGTGGCCGGACTCGAAGACATTCCTGCCAACTACCACGTGTGCGATGTGCCCCTGAACGGTCCTCTGCCGGAAGGCAAAGTGCTGCTGCGGGCCATATATCCGGCCTCGATGAGCGCCGACGAGGTAACGGTGGCTGCCGCCGTCGACCTCGGCCGCCTGTTGCTCGACGGATACGGCGATGCCATTGAAATCCAAGCCCCCGCCCTCGACAGCGCTCGCATCCAATCGCTGGCCTTAGGAATACTTCAGGCCACTCGCAGGCGCATAAGCCGCACCGAGTACATAGCATGTCCTGGCTGCGGCCGTACACTGTTCGACCTTCAGGCCACTCTGGCACGGGTCAAAGAAGCTACCGGCCACCTCAAAGGGCTGAAAATAGGCGTGATGGGCTGCATTGTAAACGGTCCGGGCGAAATGGCCGACGCCGACTTCGGATATGTTGGCGCCGCCGCCGGATGCATCAGCCTGTACAAAGGCAAGGAATGTATCGAACGCAATATTCCAGCCGACGAGGCCCTACCGCGTCTGATTAACCTTATAAAAGCCAACGGCCTCTGGGTTGAACCACAGAAATAATGTACAACTACTTTACTCTAAGCAACGGACTTCAGGTGATACACCGGCGTACACCCGGCGCAGCGGCCGGATACTTCGGCGTGACCGTCCGTGCGGGCAGCCGCGACGAACAGGAAGGCTCATTCGGCCTCGCCCACTTTGTGGAGCATACCCTGTTCAAAGGCACCGGTCGCCGTTCGGCCTGGCACATACTCAACCGTATGGAAGCGGTTGGCGGCGAACTCAACGCCTTTACCTCAAAGGAGGAAACGACAGTGTACACAGCCTTTCCGGCAGCACGGCTCGATCGAGCCGCCGAACTGGTGGCCGACCTGCTGCTGAACTCGCGCTTTCCCGCTCCTGAACTGCAACGCGAGCGTGAAGTGGTAGCCGACGAAATAGACTCGTACCTCGACCAGCCCGCCGAAGCCGTGTTCGACGACTTCGACGACCTGCTCTTCGCCGGCAGCAGCCTTGGACACAATATCCTGGGTACTACCGCCGACCTTGAGCGCTTCGGCAGCGAAGAGTGCCGCAGCTGGCTCGACCGCTGGTACACCGCCGACAACATGGTGGCCTTTTACAGCGGACCCGCCGGAGCCGACCGCGTGCACGCATGTCTGGAGCGACACCTGAGCGCTCTGCCTGCAGGTGCCAGCCCGCATGATATGCCGCAGCTGTGCATCAACCCGCCCTTCGACACCTCGCGCAGTGTAGGCTCGCACCAGAGCCACACCGTAATAGGCTGCCGAATAGGCGGATTATATTCGCCCGACCGGTTCGCCATGTCGCTGCTGGCCAACATTTTGGGCGGCCCGGGCATGAATTCGTTGCTGAACGTACAGCTGCGCGAGCGCCGAGGCCTTGTGTATACAGTCGAGGCATCTACCGCACTGTACACCGACTGCGGCGTTATGAGCATATACTACGGCTGCGACCACCACGACGAACAGCTTTGCCGCCGGCTGGTGCAACAGCAACTCGAGGCCGTGGCTGCCGGAGAAAGCATAAACGAGCGCAAAATGCGTATGGCCAAAAAACAATATCTGGGCCAGATGCTGCTCAGCGGCGAAAACCGTGAGAACTCCATTCTCGGAGCCGCCAGAGCCACCATGTTCCACGGACGCGCAGCCGACCGCAACGAAATGCGAAATCACATAGACGAAATAAGCCTCGACAGCCTGTGCCGATGCGCCGAAACTCTGTGTCGAAACTCAAAACTCACCCTGTGCTGATTACAGCCAAAATTCAAATAATCACTTAATAAACAATTTTACACCGATGAAATTTAACCGATTCCTTCTTCCCGCCCTTATGGCAGCTGCCATGTGCTCGTGTTCAAACGACCCCAAAGATGATCCGGACAACGACTGGATTGTTAACTTCAACTCCGTAACCGCCTTCACCAAGGACGCATACTGGGAGTTCTGCTACGATAAAGAATACGAAAACTCGCTCACCTTCATCAACTTCGGAGAGGCGGTAAACTTCAGCCACAGCTGCGACGCTACCGAATATGGCGGCGTAACCTACTACTCATGGAAAGGTTTCACCCCCAGCTGCGCCACCGACCTGAAGGACTATACCGCCGAAGGTACCTGGATTGCCCACCAGTGGACAGCCATGCCGGGACGCGGCGTGAACGGAAGCGATGTGTACATGGTAGGTTTCTGCGACGCCACCGAAACCGCCGACGATGCTCTCACATCGACCTCAACCGTAATCACCTCCGCCTCAACCAAAACTTTCAGCCCCAAAACCGCATACGTAACCAACACCACCTACGGCTACTACAGCATGAAGAACGGCTCGAATTTTAACAAGGCCTTCACCGACACCGACTGGTGCAAACTCACATTCACCGGTGTTGACAACGGCGTGGTAACCGGCGCTGTCGACTTCTATCTGGCCAAGGACGGCGAATATGCCACCAAATGGAGCCCCGTTGACCTCACACCCCTGAACAAGTGCGAGAAAATTGTAATCACCATGGAATCGAGCGATACCGGCCAGTTTGGCATGAACAACGCCTCGTACTTCGCCCTGGGCAGCTTCATCTGGGGATATTAATATGAAAATAGCAAACATTGATCTTGGCGACAAACCGGTGATGCTCGCTCCTATGGAGGACGTCACCGACGCTTCGTTCCGGCTCATCTGCAAAGAGATGGGCTGCGACCTGACGTACACCGAGTTCGTGTCGGCCGATGCCCTCATACGCAATATCGCCGCCACTACCCGCAAGCTCGAGATCAATCCTGCCGAAAGGCCCACGGCCATACAGATTTATGGCCGTGAGCCCGAGGTAATGGCTCAGGCAGCCCGTATAGCCGCCGAGGCCCGCCCCGACTTCATCGACATCAACTTCGGTTGTCCGGTGAAGAAGGTGGCGGGCAAAGGCGCCGGAGCCGGACTGCTGCGCGATGTGCCGAAACTGCTCGAAATCACCCGTGCGGTGGTTAATGCCGTCGACCTGCCGGTAACCGTTAAGACTCGCCTTGGCTGGGACCACGACAGCAAAATAATCGACACTCTGGCCCTGCAGCTGCAGGACTGCGGCATAAGCGCACTGACCATACACGGACGCACACGGTCGCAGCTGTACAGCGGCGAAGCCGACTGGGAAGCAATCGCACGCGTAAAAGCACTGCCCGACCTGGAAATTCCGGTAATAGGCAACGGCGATATCTGCACTCCCGAACAGCTTGTAAAGACCTTTGAATACTCCGGTGTCGACGGCATAATGGTTGGACGAGCCTCGATAGGTGCGCCATGGATATTCCACGACATGAAGCAGACCATGCTGCACGGTTCATTCACACCGCTGACTCCGGCTCAGAAACTCGACCTGCTGCGACGCCAGATACGCGAGAGCATCGAACGCATCGACGGCTACCGCGGCATTCTGCACATACGCCGCCATCTGGCGGCCTCGCCCCTGTTCAAGGGCATACCGGACTTCCGGCCCACACGCATTGCCATGCTGCAGGCCGACAACATCGACAATCTTTTCAATATTCTCAACCAAATACAACAAACCCACTTATGAAAATTTTCAGCGTTATCCTGTCGATGCTCATGCTGGCATCATGCACATTGTCGGCCAAAAACCAGTACCCGGCCGAATACCTCGAGAAAACCACCTGGCACGAGGTTCATGTCGATAACTGGACCGGCATTATTGTACAAGGCTCATACACCGTAGAAGTGAAAATTATGCCCGACTCCGCAGGAATTCTGCGGGTACTTGCCAACGACGCCATGATGCGCGACCTCGACGCACGCACCGACGGAGCCACACTCAAAATAGGCATGCACCAACAAAAAAAGAATTGCATGCGCAAAGTCGCTCCGCTGATTATCGCCTACAGCAACGGAAACCTTTCGCAAGCAACGTTACAAGGCAGCGGCGATATCCTGCTGCCATCGCTCAAGACCAACACTCAACTGAACTTGTTGCTTCAGGGCAGCGGCGACATCGAGCTGACAGGCGCATCAGTAGGCGAACTGGATGCTTTACTGCAGGGCAGCGGCGACATCGATATTGAAAAAACAACCGTAAAAGGCAATGTAAACCTGTCGCTGCAGGGCAGTGGCGATATCAATGTCCGGAAACTCAAGGCTACAACCGTCAACGGTTCTGTCAAAGGCTCGGGCGACATTGACCTCCACGGTTCCACAAAAATGCTAAATCTGGTATTGCAGGGCAGCGGCGACATCGACGCAGCCAACATGAAGGCAGATGAAATCAAGGCAAACGCTATTGGCTCCGGCGGCATCACCATAGGCCACGCCACTAAAGTGGATGTAAAAGGCAAGAATATACGCCAGTCAAAGAAAATCAAACACTAAGGTACTAAATGAAGAAACTGATCATTGCATTTCTGATGCTTGCGGGCACCGTATTCGCGCTCAAGGCTCAGGGCCAGGTAAAGAAATTCGCGCTCAACGTACACGACTTTACCGAACTTAAAGTTATCAACGCCATCAACGTGGAGTATTATGCGTCGGCTGACTCGGCCGGCACCGTGTGTTTCGAGTGTCCAAAAGACCTGGCGTCGCATCTTATGTTCACCAACAAAAACAATGCGCTCCACATTCAGGTCGACTTTGAGAACATTCCATCGCATGAACTGCCTCTGCTGCGTGTGTACTCCACCAATCTGCAGAAAGTAGAGAACTCGGGCGACTCCACCGTGACAGTATGCCGTCTGGCGCCCATCAATACCTTCAACGCACGCCTCATAGGCAACGGCACGCTGCGGGTAAACAATGTCGACGCCGACAACGTCAACGCCTCAATCAGCACCGGCTCGGGCCACCTGCTGATAAACGGCAAGTCTTCCAAAGCCAAACTGTCGAACGTCGGCACCGGCCCTCTTGAAGCCAATGCCCTGACATGCAAGACTGTCAAATGTATACTCGTAGGCACCGGGCCCATCGACTGCCACGCCACCGAACAGCTCAGTATCTTCGGCGCCGGCTCGGGCACGGTATATTACAGTGGAAAACCCAAAAAGATTTCGAACCGCACCATAGGTGTAAAGTCAAACCCTGTTGAATAACCTTAAGAACAAGACCGCCAAAACTCTGAAATGGACACTCATCGACAGAGTGCTTCAGCAGTTGCTCTATGCCGTCACCGGCATTGTGCTGGCCCGCATGCTCTCACAGACCGATTTCGGTCTGGTGGGAGCTGTGCTTGTTTTTCAGGCTTTCGCCTCGCTGCTTATCGACAGCGGCTTCAGTTTTGCCCTGATACAGCGCAAGGAACCAACCCAGACCGATTACAGCACCGTGCTGTGGTTCAATCTCGGAGCGGCGGCTGTGCTGTACACCATCCTTTGGTTTGCAGCCCCGCTGATTGCACTATGCTTCCAGAACGACCTGAGGCTGATTCCGCTGTCGCGCGTAATGTTTCTATCCATAATCCTCAACGCATCGGCCATTGTGCAGACCAACCGGCTGATGAAGCAGATGAATGTCCGGCCCGTAACGGTATCGAACGCTGCCGGTCTGGCTGCGGGAGCCATAGTCGGCATCTGGCTGGCCGTAAGCGGCTTCGGAGCGTGGGCGATAGTGTGGCAGACACTTGTAGCGGCGGCTGTGAAGTCGGCTATACTGTGGCTCGGATGCAGCTGGCGTCCGAGCCCGGTGTTCTCGTGGTCAGCTCTGCGCTCGTTTTTCGGCATAGGAGGCCGCATGATGTTCACCTCGTTTCTGAACACCCTGTTTCTTAACCTGTATTCCTTATTTATAGGCGCCTTTGTAGGCCTGCGCTCGCTTGGTTTCTACACCCAGAGCGACAAGTGGAGCAAAATGGGCATAATGTCGATATCACAGACTCTTACCTCGAGTTTCCTGCCCCCGCTCTCCGCCGTGCAGGACGACCGCGACCGCTTCCGCCGCATGACCTCGAAGATGAACCGCTTTACGGCCTACATACTGTTTCCGGCCATGCTGGGCTTGATGGCCATGGCCACACCGGTGTTCCACCTGCTTTTCGGCACCAAGTGGGACCCCTCGATTCTACTGTTTCAGCTTTTGCTGCTGCGCGGAGTGTTTACTGTGCTGAATGCTCTGTACAATAACTACCTGCTTGCGTTAGGACACGCACGCAGCATTATGTGGCTTGAGGTTCTGCGCGACTCGGTTGCGGTAGTGGCTCTGGCCATAACCTTCCCTTACATGGGCCTTGCCACAGCTGACGACCCTGTATACGGCCTTGCCATACTGCTGTGGGGGCAGCTTGCCTCATCGGCCATAACCTATGTGGCCACTCTGATTGTGGTGTGCCGCCATGTGGAAATACGCCCCTGGAACTATCTGCTCGATCTGGCACCCTACGCAGCCCTTACGCTGGCCATTATACCGCTTATGCTGTGGATAGGCTCGCTTACCCCCTCGCCTCTACTGCAACTGTTGGCCGAAGCTGTGGTAGCACTTGCGCTCTATCTCGGCATCAACCGCCTGCTGGGCTCGCGGATTCAGACCGATGTGTTTGCTTTCGCCCGAGGCAAGGCTTCGTTCTAAGAGGCTGTTTAAATCTCAATTACATCATCAGCGACAAAAGCCCTTGGCGACGGCTTGCCCAGCAAGTCGGGCAAACGCATGGGCGATATGCCGCTGCCCGGACGCTTTACAGTAAGATTCTGTTCGCTGAATAGTTCGCCTACCGCAATGTCGCGCGCCGCAACTATGCTTTTGCGGGCTACCGCACGGTTGGCACGCTCCGAATCGGTGATGTGCTTGCAACCGTCGCCCAGCGCCTGCTCTATGTTACGCACAGCGCTCACAAGGGCCGACAGCTCGGCGGGCTCGAGCGAAGCCACATGGTCGGGGCCTGGCAAAGTCTTGTCGAGAGTAAAATGCTTTTCAATCACATCTGCCCCCATGGCCGCAGCGGCAATCGCCACCTCAATACCTTGTGTGTGGTCGCTGTAGCCTACGCGGGTGCCGAATGTACGCCGCAGGGTTTCCATGGCCCGCAAGTTCACGTCGGACATAGGTGTGGGATATTCGGTGTTGCAGTGCAGCAAGGTTATGTTGCTGATGTCAAGACCGCCGGCGCACAATACCCCTACGGCATCTTCCACCTCCTGCAGCGTGCTCATACCCGTCGACATTATCACCGGCTTGCCTAAGGCAGCTATCCTCTGCAGGTAAGGCAGATTGGTAATCTCACCAGAAGGCAGTTTCCAGTAATCCATCGGCAAAGTAGCCAGAAAGTCGATACTCGGCAAATCGAAAGGAGTCGACAGAAAGCGCGGTCCACGACTACTGCAGTACTCGCTGAGGCTTCGGAAACTGTCGTAGCCAAGCTCAAGTTTCTTGAGCATGCCGAACTGGCTGTCGTCGCTGTCCGGACCGAGATTGCGCCGCTGATAGTCGGCCTTACGTGCCGAACGGTTTACAATGCACTCGGTTTTGAAGGTCTGGAACTTTATATAATCCACGCCGGCCGCACGGGCCACATCCACCATCCGGCGAGCCATTTCGACCGACCCGTTATGGTTCACGCCGGCCTCGGCTATGATTGTTACTGCCATATCAGATTACTCCAAAATATTTACCTGCTTTTTCTATCGGATGCAGCACCAGCGAACCGGCGCCAATCACTGTATCGTCGGGTATGCTCACACCATGGGCCAGTACAGCGCCGCTGCCTATGAAACAGCGGGCACCTATACGGCAGCCGCCGTTGACGGTCGCACGGGTGGACACGTGGGTGAAATCCCCAACCTCGCAGTCGTGCTCCACTATGGCCCCCGAATTGATTATGCAATGACGCCCTACCCGTGCTCCTGCGTTGACAAGGGCATGGTGCAGAACTGCTGTACCATCGGCCACGGCGGCATGTACCGACACGTGTGCCGTGGCTGCCACTACCGTGACCGCACGCCCGCCGGCTGCTTCTAACGCAGCGGCAAGAGCCACCCGTCGCGACGGGTCGGAGATACTGCCGAGAGTAACTACAAAATTATATCCGGCAGCTGCAAGTGATGCAATATCATCATCGCATCCCACCACCGGATAAGACAAAGTGTCGGACTGCACACCGGGGCGCTCTATCACGCCCGCAATACGCAGTCCGACGCTCTCTGCAGCGTCGGCCACCGACCGGCAGTGGCCTCCGCCTCCTATGAGGATTATATCCATTATTTATTTCAGTGTTCCGGCCTCGGCCTGCTTAATCATCTCAGGCGAAGCGTAGATGTAGATTTCCACACGTCGGTTCTGGGCACGTCCCGCAGCGGTATCGTTGCTGGCCACATAGTCGGCCATAGGAATACCCTGGCTGGTCATACGGGTTGCGGCAACGCCCTGGTTAGCGAGGTAGCTGAGTACTGCCGCAGCACGGTCGTTGGAAAGTTTTTCATTAACAGCCAGCGAACCGGTGTTGTCGGTAAAACCGAGGATACGCACATCGGTACCGGAGTTCTGCTTGAGGTTGGCGGCAAAGCGGCTCAGGTCGGCCTTAGCCTGCTCGTTGAGTGTATATTTTCCGGTGGGGAAAAGGATGCCTCCGTCGAATGTAACCTTGATGGCCTGCAGACCGTTGTCATCGGTGGTCTGTTCTACCTTGGCCTGCTCGGCGAGCTGTTTTTCGAGTTCCTTCTGCTGCTTGTCCATCTTGTTGCCGATAAGCGCACCTGCGCCGGCACCTACTGCCGCGCCGATAGCCGCGCCGATACCGGCTCCTTTGCCGCCGCCGATAAGCGCACCTACGCCGGCACCTACACCGGCGCCGCCACCACCGCCAATCAGGGCACCCTTACCGGTGTTTGTAAATGAGCTACACGAAGTTTCGGCTATCATAAGGCTGCCTGCAATGAGGGCCAGACATGCGATCTTGAAAATTTTCATATGAGTTTTATGTTTAATTATGACTATATTAACCGGTATTTAACCGTTTGGTGTTTTACAAAATTACAAAAAACTTGCCGTATTAGTTTGTTCTGATAACATTTTTTTGGTAAATTTGTATTCAAATACTATACCATAAATAAGTATGTGCTCTGCGAAATCTACTACCTGCAATCGTAAAAACCTTATTCTAAGCCATTTGGGTGCAATCCTTACAGTTTCAATCTGGGGTGCGTCGTTTGTTTCAACCAAAGTGCTGCTGGAGAACCACCTCAGCCCTTCGGAAATTTATATCCTTCGATTCCTGATGGCGTACCTGCTGATTCTGATTGTATGCCATAAAAAACTTTGGGCGCACTCATTGCGCGACGAACTGCTGTTCGCCTCTTGTGGTCTTTGCGCAGGTTCGATTTACTTCCTTGCCGAAAACACAGCTCTCGAATATACCCTCACCACAAATGTGGCCCTGCTTACCGCCACATCGCCGCTGTTTACAGCTATGCTGGCCGGCTTGATATACAAATCGGAACGGCCCGGTCAAGGCGCTGTCATAGGCTCGCTGGTGGCCTTCTTAGGCGTCGGATGTGTGATTTTCAACAGTAGTACCAACCTGGAAATACGGCCTTTGGGCGACATTCTGTCGCTGCTTGCCGCTGTCAGCTGGAGTGTATATTCGCTGGTACTACGGCGCCTTAACGCCAACTACGACATCTGGTTCATAACCCGCAAGACTTTCTTCTACGGTGTTCTTACAGCGCTGCCTTTCGCGGCCATGCAGCCCGGCAGCGACAACTTAATCGCCACCCTGCAGAAGCCCGAGGTAATAGGCAACCTGCTGTTCCTCGGTGTTGGCGCTTCCATGGTAGCCTACGTGATTTGGGCCCGCACCGTCGACTGGATGGGTGCCGTAAAAGCCAACAACTATATGTACCTGCAGCCTATAATCACCATGATTATCTCGGCCATAGTGATTAACGAACATGTAACACTGATTGGCTATATCGGCATAGCCCTGATTCTCGGCGGCCTGTGGCTGGGCGACGAACTCACCCGCCGCGCGGCTATGAAAAAATGAGTATCCGAACATACGAAACATAAAAAAATCCGGGCGATGCCCGGATTTTTTTATTACATCATGTTTGCCAGAGCCGCCACTGCGGGGTCGCTGCTATTGCGATACGGCTCAAGGTCTATCTCCGGAGCATCGGCCCCAATCGCCCGCAGGTTGGCCAGCAGTCGCAGCCCCGTGTAAGTCAGCCATCCGCTGTAGTTTTCGCCCAGAGCCTTGCTCACAAGCGGCGAGGCAAATGGCAGTTTGCGCAGCAGCCGGTGGCACAGTATATCGGCCTCCTCGGCACAGAGCACATCCGACATCCACTGCAGGGCTTTCTCCTCGGTCATGGCTACCGCCGGATGTATCATCGGCGCCATAAGGCGGCTGCAGCGGGTGCTTGAATTGGCATGCAGGGCATCGGACAGTTCCACACTGTGGGGTGTCACGGCGGCTATCTCCACCAACTGCGGCAGATTAAGACCAAATATTATGTGATATGGCGAACCGGCACGGCGCAGTGTATCGGCTATGATGCCGTTACGCATGGCAAAGAAGTGCCGCTTCACTATCTGCATTTCGTTCATGACTTTTTCTCGGCGAGGTGCTGCTGCCACTTCCATGCCGATACCATGGTATCGGCAAGCGGGGTATCCGCTACCCAGCCAAGCACTTCGTTGGCTTTCTTGGGGTTGGCCCACACCTTTTCGATATCGCCTTCGCGACGGCCTACAATCTTGTGGGGTACTTTCACACCGGTAGCCGACTCGAAAGTGTCGATGAGTTCGAGTACCGACACACCGTTGCCTGTACCGAGATTGAAAATTTCGATACAGTCGAGGCTCTTGCCCTCAATCATGCGCTTCACGGCTATTACGTGTGCCTTGGCGAGGTCTACTACGTTGATGAAGTCGCGGATGCAGCTGCCGTCGGGGGTGTCGTAATCGTTGCCGAACACGCTCAGTTCCTTGCGTATGCCTATGGCGGTCTGGGTCAGATAGGGTATCAGGTTCTGAGGTACGCCCAGTGGCAGCTCACCGATAAGTGCCGACGGATGCGCGCCCACCGGATTGAAGTAGCGCAGAATGATGGCGTTGAAGTTGGCGCCTGAACGGATGGTGTCGGTAATGATTTCCTCGCTTATCTGCTTGGTGTTGCCGTAAGGCGAGGTTGCGGGCTTGATGGGCGATTCCTCAGTTACGGGATTTACATCGGGCTCGCCGTAAACGGTACAGCTCGACGAGAATACGAAACCTTTGACATTGTATTTTTCCACCATCTCAAGCAGATTCATCAGTGAGTTGAGGTTGTTGCGGTAGTAAAGCAGTGGTTTCTGTACCGACTCACCCACGGCCTTGGACGCGGCAAAGTTGATAATGCCCTCTATGCCGGGATAGGCCTGAAAGATGCAGTCGAGTGTCGACAGGTCGTTTACATCGCCTTCGATAAAGGCCGGACGCACACCGGTGATGGCTTCGATTCCGTCGAGTACTTCGCGGTTAGAGTTCGAAAGGTTGTCGATGATTACGACATCGAAACCGGCGTTGATAAGTTCTACTGTAGTATGGCTGCCGATATAGCCGGTGCCACCTGTAACAAGAATACGAGTTTTTGACATAGTTGATTGCGATTTTTTTGCAAAGTTAGCGATTTTTACTTTACAGACAGGCATATCCATAAGTAAATTATAGGCACAAAACAACCAAATACAGGTAATTTTGTACCTGCACTCACAGCAGGCGTATTGTCATGCCGCAGCGGGCGCAGTCGAAGTCGGCACGCATGCGTACATTACCATCCGTAGCCTGCAGGAACCAGCTGCCCGGCGATGCGCCGCAGCGTATGCAATGCCCGAGTTCGCGCCGCAGACAGTAGCGGGTGGTCATTACAACGGGTTCGCCTGCCGGACGCCTGATTTCGGCTGCCGGCTCGATGTCGGCCACGCCGTGCGACTGATAGAAGTCGCGTGCCATGCGATTGGCCACATTGGCGTGATAGCTCAGCGAGGGGCTGCCTGCGTCGACGGCAGTGTCTTCCTTACGGCGAATGTCGCTGCGGAAGCGCATACGCTGTGCACGGTCGAGCTGTTCGATGGCCCGGCGCCGCAGCTCTACCACAGCCGATACGGGCATAAAGCGGTTGCCTATGCGGTCGCTGACTCCGGTGGCGCGATAAATGCTGTCGCCAAGGCGCCCAAGTGTGTCGCGCCGCTTGGCTTCCTGGGGCGTGCGGGCCGGCTGCAGGTCGGCTTCCATGGCCACGCTCACACGATTGCCGCGGCAGTCGGCGGCGTCAAGGGCCACACGTCCGTCGACACACGGGCGCAGTGTAAATTCCACATCAATTGTACGTGTGGCCGTATGCAAGGCCATGAGTTCGTCCCAGACTTTATCGCGGTTGCGGTATACGGTTGTGCCCGGACTGAGGTCCGCAGGCTTTTCGGCCAGGTAAAGGGTATTGCCGTCGACACGGTTCACACGCGCGCCGCAAAGCCGGCCGTCAGCACCAAACCAGCCTATGCCGTCGCCGTTGGCGAGTGTTTCGCGGCTTTTAATGCTGATACGGTTTCCGCTTACAGTCTGCACTCGGCCAATAACACGGCCTACGTATTTGGGCGTGGCCGAGGCGGCCATGCGCATATCGGAAGCGGGGCGTCCGCCAAGGAAGTACGAGGTGAAGCCGCGGTTGAAGGCTCGCGACGGGTCCGGCTGGAAATGCAATTCGGTGCGTCCGACCGAGGCACGGCGCCAGCGCTGCGGGTCGGTGGCCACCAGGGCGTCGAGCGCCCGCGAATACGAGGCCACCACATTTTTGACGTATGCGACGTCCTTCAGGCGTCCTTCGATTTTGAATGACGATGCCCCGGCTCGGGCCAGTTCTGCCAGTGAGTCAAGGCGGTTCATGTCGCGCAGGCTCAGCCAATGTCCGTCGGCAGCAAGGGGGAGCCCCCGGCTGTCGCTGAGCGAATAGCGCAGACGGCATATCTGAGGACACTCGCCCCGGTTGGCGCTGCGCCCCATGCTCAGGGCTCCAGCATGGCAGTCGCCGCTATAGCTTACACACAGGGCGCCATGGACAAACACCTCCAGGGGCACCGATGTGGCGGCTCGGATGGCGGATATCTCTTCGAGCGACAGTTCGCGTGCGAGTACAAGCTGCGAAAATCCCACCTGCTCCAGAAAGCGCGCCTTGGCCGGGTCGCGAGTGTCGCACTGTGTGCTTGCATGCAGCGCTATCGGCGGCAGATTCATGCGCAGCAGGGCCATATCCTGCACTATCAGGGCATCCACTCCGGCGTGGTAAAGTTCCCACACAAGCTTGCGGGCAGCCTCCAGCTCATTGTCGTATATTATTGTGTTGACGGTCACATACACCTTGGCATCGAAGCAGTGGGCGTATTGGCACACACGCCGTATACTTTCCACACTATTGCCTGCCGCCGAGCGGGCGCCGAAAGCCTCGGCACCGATATACACCGCATCGGCACCGTGGCTGATGGCCTCGATGGCTGTGTCGGCGTCGCGGGCCGGCGCCAATAATTCAAGTTTCTGCATAAAGCTGTCTGCTGCTGATTGATATGCCGTCGAGCAGCCCGAAGGCATACTCGCGCGATGCGTTTATAAGCCGTGTATCGTGAGCGTCGGAATTAACCAGTATGGTTGCTCCTGAGGCAAGCAGGCGCGGCAGATGGCGCATACCCGGAAAGAGGCGACCGTGCTGCTCATAGCTTTTGGTGTTCACTTCCACTATTACTCCGCTTTCCGATATAGCCTCGAACATGCGGCTGATCCACGCGGCATACCAAGGCTCGTCTTCAATTCCCGGCTGCCATTGCGAGGCATTATGCGCCACTTTGTCGAAGTGTCCGAGAATGTCGAAACCTCCGGCCTCAATCATTTCGAGTGAATGTCGGAAATAGGTATCGACAACATAGCGTATGTTGCCTCCGAAATTCCGCTGCATGTTGTAGCGGAAACGCTCGAAATTGCCGTCTATGTCTACCAGCCTACCGTCCTGTGTGGGTATGAAATGCACCGAGCCGATACTGTAGTCCAACCCGAGGTCGCGGAAATAGCTGTGCGACGGCCCCCACATGGGGCCCAGGTAGTCGATTTCCATACCGGCATAGAAGTTCACTCGGTCGCCGTAGCAGCGGCGTGCCTCGGCCACGTCGGCCAGATACCGGTCGACATCGGCCTGCGACATATTGCAGCTCGAATCTACCGGTATGGGCGAATGCGGCGAAAAGCCGTAGTGCCTGAAACCGGCGGCCGCTGCCGCGGCGGCGAATTCCGCCACCGTGGCCCGGCCGTCGCAGTATTGGGTATGTCCGTGAAAATTGTACAGCCGGGTATCGGCTGCTATCTGTCTGAAATCTGGTCGGGACATTATTTCTTAATCTGTGCCGAAGTTTCCGCAGGGCGGCCAAGCGACTCGCGCATGTTGGTGTCGGCCTCCATATTCTTGAGTCTGTAGTAATCCATCACGCCCAGATTGCCGTCGGTAAATGCCTTGGCCATTGCGCGAGGCAGTTCGGCCTCGGCCTCGATAACCTTGGCGCGTGCCTCCTGTGCCTTGGCTTTCATTTCCTGCTCCAGAGCTATTGCCATAGCACGGCGTTCTTCGGCCTTGGCCTGGGCTATGTTCTTGTCGGCCTGGGCCTGGTCGATCTGCAGGGCGGCGCCGATGTTCTTGCCTATGTCGATATCGGCGATGTCGATTGAGAGAATCTCGAAAGCGGTGCCGGAGTCAAGGCCCTTTTTCAGCACCAGACGCGAAATCGAGTCGGGGTTTTCGAGTACCTGTTTGTGCGACTCCGACGAGCCGATGCTCGACACAATGCCCTCGCCGACACGGGCCAGCACGGTATCTTCGCCGGCGCCGCCCACCAGCTGGTGGATGTTGGCGCGCACTGTCACACGGGCCTTGGCTATGAGCTGTATACCATCCTTGGCCACAGCGGTTACCGGCGGGGTATCTATTACCTTGGGGTTTACACTCATCTGCACGGCCTGGAACACATCGCGGCCTGCGAGGTCGATTGCGGTAGCCATCTTAAGCGACAGCGGTATATTGGCCTTTGAGGCCGACACAAGAGCGTGTACCACCTTCTCTACGTTGCCGCCTGCAAGATAATGGGCTTCGAGGTCGTCGCGGGTCACATCGGACAGTCCGGCCTTGTGGGCCTCGATCATGGCGCGCACTATTACCGACGCCGGCACCTGACGGATGCGCATCAGCACCAGCTGCAGCAGCGATATTTTCACTCCACTCACCCGGGCCGAAATCCACAGGAAGAACGGACAGTAGTAAAAGAACACCAGCAGCACGATTATGGCCGCCACAATGATCAAAATTACGGTTGTTTCCATTTATTAATAATATTAGGGTTTAATATTAGGGTTATTGCATTCCTGTCTCATATTTCACCACCTGATTGCGGGCGCGTTTGAGTTCGGCGCTGAGGGAGCTGCGACGGTGTTCGAGCGAGCGGATTTCGCCGGCAAGGTCGCGGGCACCGGAGGCATATCGGGCCCGCAGAGCCGACAGACGGTCGTCAATGTCGGCCTGCTCGCGCTGCAAGGCTATGACATTGGTCATGGCATGGCGCGCATCGGAGCTGCGGAAGTCCGACAGGTTGGTATACAGACGGCCTCCGGCCGACAATGTGAACAGATTGCCTCCACGTGCCAACTCACTCTCCGTCCGGCGCGGACTATGCACCTTGGCCAGGCGCTCGCTGTAGTCGCGGCCGGAGGTCTGTGTGGCCTTGATGTCGGTGAGCAGTGCCAGCGAGGCTATGTCCTCGCGGTCTGCCGGATAGTTCACACGCACATCAGAGGGTACAAACACATAGATGTTCACTTTGCCGTCGGGGGCATTGCGGTCAGTGGCCCACCAGCCCAGACCGGATGCCTCGTCGATTGCCAGCATATAGTCGTTGTAGGGCGAGTTATAGGGCATGCCCACGTTCTGTGGCACGGTGTACCCGCCTTCGTCGTTGCGGCGTGTCAGGAATATATCGTAGCCGCCTATCGAGCCTTCGCCGTCGGAGGAGTAGTACAGCGATATACCGTCGGCCATCAGGAAGGGATATGAGGCGTTTTCGCCCTGCCCAAGACCGGGGTCGAGCTCGCCTTCGCCCTCAATGGTGCCGTCGTCGAGAATCGAGGCGCCCATCAGCCGGCTCACGCCGTCGTCGCCGGGGGCGGCCCAGATAATCTCACGGCCACACTCGGGTGTGAAGGCTACGTCGGCGTAGTCGCTCTCACGACCGGTGCCGAGGGTCAGTCGTCCGGCCTCCGGGGCCAGCCGGTAGTTGAGGAAGAATGCTTCGGCATCGACGGTGAGCGAGTCGATTACCTCGATTTGCTCTACACGATCAAGCATATTGCGCATAGTAATGATACGCGCGCGCAAAGCATCGAGGGCCTCGTTCTGCTCATCGGTGAGGCGTGTCTTCTTCGATTTGTTGGCCTTGGTTTCCCAGTTGTCGAGCAACTCCGACGCCTCGTCGAGGCGGTATTGGTAGACCATCCCGGCAGCTTCTTCGAGGGGAGTTGCGGCCAACATCGGAAGTGCCGCCGCAATTGATATCGTAAGGAGAGTCTTTCGCATATATTTAAGAGGCTGTTTAAAAGTCTTATTCGGTTATTTCCACCCGGTTGCCCTCAGGGTCGAGCACCACGCCCATATAACAGCCGTTGACTGCCACAAAGGGCTCGCGGGCCACTGTGTTGCCGTCGGTGCGCAGCAGCTCTATCAGAAAATCCACGCCCTGGCGTGAGCCTGTGCTCACGGCCAGATGCGCAGTGGTGGGTTGTGCCGACTGTTTGTCGCTGTGATGCAGAATCTCGAGGGACGAGGCCGACGGGTCGGACGAGCGCAGAAAGTAGCACTGCACGCCGCGGGCGGGGTCGCTGTAGAGTTCCGACGAACTCATGGCAAAGTAGCGCATGTACCAGTAGCGCAGCCGTTCGATGTCGTTGGCCTCGATGCCTATATGTGAAATTCTCATGCTTTGAGTTCGTTGATTATGGTGTTGAAGGCCTCGCCGAGTCCGTCCATGTCCTTGCCGCCGGCCTGTGCGAAGCCCGGCTGACCGCCGCCACCGCCTTTGATGGCCTTGGCTGCCGAACGCACCAGTGCCGAGGCGTTCTTGCCCGAGTTCACTATATCGTCGGTGAGCATTACTGTAAGCAGGGGTTTGCCGGCCTGGTCAAAGGTAGCGCCCACAAAGGCGGTGGGCTGCTTGGCACGCTTGCGCACTTCGAAGGCTATGTTCTTAACCATCTCGGGCAGGCGCGGACCTTTGAGTTCCACCAGGGCTATATCGCCCAGATAGGTGGCCTGCTGCATCAGCTGCACGGTCATATTGGCCACACGCTCGGCAAAGTATTCCTCAGCCTGCTTGCGCAGGGTGGCGTTCTCCTCTATCGACTTGCGCAGGGCACCCAGCACGTCGGGAGCGTTGTTGAACATGGCGCCAATCTGGCAGAGGGTATCGGAAACATTGTCGATAAAGTCCTCTACCTTGCTGCCGGTGATGGCCTCGATGCGCCGTATACCTGCGGCAATTGAGCTTTCGGAGAGTATGCGTATCATGCCTATGTTTCCGGTATTGGGCACATGGGTACCGCCGCAGAGTTCCACCGAGTCGCCGTAGCGTATCACGCGCACTTCATCGCCGTATTTTTCGCCAAAGAGGGCCATGGCGCCCATCTCGCGGGCTTCGGCAATGGGCACACAGCGCTTTTCGTCGCAGGCCATGGCCTGACGCACGCGTTTGTTGGCCAGATGCTCAACCTTGCGAATTTCTTCGGGAGTAAGTTTCTGGAAGTGGCTGAAGTCGAAGCGCAGCACCTCGGGCGACACGAACGAGCCTTTCTGCTCCACGTGTGTGCCCAGCACTTCGCGCAGGGCCTGGTGCAGCAGGTGTGTGGCGCTGTGGTTGCGCGAAGTGGCCATGCGGGCTTCGGTGTCGATTGCCGCGCGGAAGTCGGCTGCGGGGTCAGCCGGCAGAGTGGTGGTCAGATGCACTCCTACTCCGTTTTCACGCTTGGTGTCGTATATGTCGATGCTCCGGCCGGTGGCTGTGTCGGTAAGGGTGCCGCGGTCGCCGGTCTGACCGCCCATCTCGGCGTAGAAGGGGGTGCGGTCGAGAATTATCTGATAAAATTCGCGGTTTTTCTGTTTTACCTTGCGGTAGCGGAGTATGCGGCATTCGGCCTCGGTAAAGTCATAGCCTACAAACTCCTGCTCGCCATCGCGCACAGTGACCCAGTCGGTGGCCTCCACGGCGGCAGCATTGCGGGCACGCGACTTCTGCGCTTCCATCTCACGGTCGAAGCCCTCGCGGTCGAGGGTCATGCTGTTCTCGCGCAGAATCAGGTCGGTGAGGTCAAGCGGGAAGCCGTAGGTATCGTAGAGTGTAAAGGCCTGCTTGCCGCTGATGCTGTCGCTGCCGGCCTTGCGTGCCTGGGCCATTGCGTCGTCGAGCAGGCGGATACCGTTCTCGAGCGTGCGCAGGAACGAGTCTTCCTCTTCCTTGATTACCCGCATGATGAGTTCGCGCTGGCCGGGCAGTTCGGGATAAGCCTCGCCCATCGAGTCGATGAGAGTGTCGACCAGGCGATACATGAATGCGTTTTTCTGCCCCAGGAAGGTGTAGGCATAGCGCACTGCGCGGCGCAGTATACGGCGTATCACATAGCCTGCCTTGGCGTTGCCTGGCAGCTGACTGTCGGCAATGGAGAATGCGATTGTACGCACATGGTCGGCCACCACACGCATGGCCACGTCGGCCTTGTGGTCCTTGCCGTATTCCATGCCCGAGAGATCGGCGATTTTGCCAATCAGCGGGGTGAACACGTCGGTGTCGTAGTTCGAAGTCTTGCCCTGCAGGGCCATGCACAGACGTTCGAAGCCCATGCCGGTGTCGATTACCTTGGCGGGCAGGGGCTCCAGCGAGCCGTCGGCCTTGCGGTTGTACTGCATGAACACCAGGTTCCAGATTTCGATTACCTGAGGATGGTCTTTGTTTACCATCTCGGCTCCGGGTATGAGGTTGCGCTCGGCCTGCGGACGCAAGTCGATATGGATTTCGGAGCAGGGGCCACATGGACCGGTGTCGCCCATCTCCCAGAAGTTGTCGTGCTTGTTGCCGTTGATTATGTGATCGGCGGGCAGATGGCGCTCCCATATAGCGGCAGCCTCGTCGTCGCGGCTCAGACCTTCATCGGGCGCGCCTTCGAACACTGTGGCGTACAGGCGCTCGGGGTCGAGCTTGAGCACGTCGACCAGGTATTCCCATGCCCAGTCGATGGCTTCTTGCTTGAAGTAGTCGCCGAACGACCAGTTGCCCAGCATTTCGAACATGGTGTGGTGGTATGTATCCATGCCCACTTCCTCGAGGTCGTTATGCTTGCCCGACACTCGCAGACACTTCTGCGAATCGGCTACGCGGGAGTACTTGGCCGCCTTATTGCCCAGAATAATATCCTTGAACTGGTTCATACCGGCGTTGGTGAACATAAGTGTGGGGTCGTCTTTGATGACCATAGGAGCGGAAGGCACAATGTGGTGTCCCTTTCCGGCAAAGAAAGTTTTAAACGATTCTCTGATTTCTTTTGCAGTGAGCATATTTTTGAAAATTTATCTTCATCTATTTAAATGCGCATGCGCGCAATTACATGCAAAGTTACAAAGTTTTTTGCGTATATGCAAATTTTACTTACACGCCGAGTCCGCGTCTCAGTCATGCACAGTCACGAAATGCCACATCAAAGATTTTTTTTGAAAAAAACTTCATAAAATTTGTGTATTCAAAATAATCGTTTTAACTTTGCCAAGTGCATAGCCATTGCAGGCCGTGCACAGTGAAATGAACTTTAAAATCAAACAATAATTATCATTTCCTTATGAAAAAAGTTTACTCCGCATTGTTCGCCGCAGGCTTCAGCGCTTTCGCCTGCTCGGCTGCAAACCCCACTCCGGCATCTCCAGTACTGCCTCAGTTCAGCCTCGAGACTCTGAGCGCCGGAATCGGCAGCAACGTAACCGTAGCCAACAACTCTGCCAACGGCATGATGAAGGCTGCCGCAAACAACAATGCCCCCGCCACCCTCACAGGCCTCGACCTCTGCTTCAACTGGACCTACATTGCCCAGGATGGCCAGATGCCCATGTCGCAATCCCTTACACTCAGCCTTACCAAAACCGAAGACGGTGTACAGTCCTATTCAGCCACCGGCTTCCTCGCAGGCATGATGGTTGAGGAAGTAAAACTCCACCCCATGGAACTGCTGTACGAACCTGCTACCGGTACCCTCGTGATTCCCGCTGCCCAGACTATCGCAGAGTTTAAGGGCGACAAATTTACCATATGGAACTATCGCAAAGATGACGATCGACTGTATTCCGGAATAAACTTCTACTTCGAATACAACAACGGTACATTCGAGTGGAAAAACCCCATAGACGTGACTAACGATGCCGGCCAGCTTGAACCATTCACCACAAAGAGCCTCGTAGTCGGAGCCCTCAAAAGCGATGGAGTTTCAGCTATGGTTCAGGCAACCAATCTTGAGTTCCGCGTTGCTCAGGGCCGTATGTCCTACACCGGCGACCTTATCGACAAAAACACCGGCTCGACTATACCTACCAATGTTGAAGGCCCCCTGTTTACTTCGGTCGAAAATGGTCAGCTCATAGTAGAAAACTTCGGCTCGCCAAACTTCGAGTGGCTCGTTCCTTTCACCGTCAACACTGCCAACCAGACTATAACCTGCGAAAACGTACAACTTTTCTCCGAAGGCGGTGTTCCCTACTACCTGTCATCAGCCAAGGAACTCTTCAATGAATATGAAGACGAAGGCTCCTACAAAGTTGTGGCTCCCTACACCGTAGCTGACGGCAAGACAACCGTGAATGTCGGTGAGTGGAACGCATTCGCATACGACGCCGCCACTAAGGAAGACGTAAACGCCTATGTAAAATTCTACAACACCAAGATGGTATTAAACTTCGACCTCAACGCTATGTTTGCCTCAGTAGGCAACATCGCAGTTGACGAAGCCGACGCCAACGCTCCCGTAGAATACTACAACCTTCAGGGCGTACGCGTTATGAACCCCGAAAACGGCCTCTACATCCGTCGTCAGGGCAAGAACGTTACCAAGGTTATCCTCTGATAACAATCCCGGTAATCAGATACACCGAAAAGGCCGCACCAAGTTGGTGCGGCCTTTTTGTGTTTTGCCAAATGACGATTTTTTATTAACTTTGCACCATGTCACGCAAAACATTCTACCGATACAACCCGGCCACCGACGGATACGAACGTGTATACCCGTCAGCCCGACAACGGCTCTGGAGCGTGTTGCGGCAGACAGTGATAGGCGTTGCAGCAGGTATTGGCGTGGCATTGGCGGCATATTATATCATAGATTTTCCGCGCGAAAAAAAACTGCGCGACGAAAATCAGCGTCTGCGGGCAAGCGTAGAACTGCTCGACCGTCGCAGCGACCGCGCCATTGATGTGATGGAAGACATAATGGCACGCGACAATAACTTTTACCGAGTGATGCTTCAGGCCGACCCGTTGCCTCCGGGCCGACGTCTGGCAGGCCTCGAACGACAGCGCCTGTACGAAGAATACGACACCATGCCCGACTACAGCCTGGTTGGGGCCGTGACCGATAAGCTCGACCTGCTCGACCACATGATTTATGCACAAAGCAACTCGTTCGACGAACTGCGGCAACAGGCTGCAAGCCTGAAAGACCGTGCCGAACACGTGCCGGCCATACCGCCTGTATCGGCAAAACACCTCAAGCAGATGGCCTCGGGATACGGCTACCGGCGCGACCCTGTGTACGGAACTTCGCGTTTCCACGAGGGTATGGACTTCGCGGCCGACATCGGCACCCCGGTTTACGCCACAGCCGACGGTGTGGTGGACTGGGCCGACTGGAAAAGCGCCTACGGCAATCTCATAGAGCTGCGCCACGGTTATAACTACACAACACGCTACGCGCATCTGTCGAAAATTTTAGTTAAAAAAGGTCAGATGGTAAAACGCGGCGACCAGATAGGTCTGGTGGGAAACACCGGCAAAAGTACCGGCCCGCACCTGCACTACGAGGTTCACCTGGCCGGAAAGCACCAGAATCCGGTAAACTACTACTTCTACGACCTCTCACCCGAGGAATACGATGCCATGATACGCCGGGCCGAAAATGCAGGACACGTAATGGATTAACACGCGCCCACACACCGCTTTATGGACGAATTAAACAAAAAATACTATAAAATCGGCGAGGTAGCCCGCATACTCGAGCTACCTCAAAGCACCCTGCGATTCTGGGAAAGGAAATTCAGCATCATAAGGCCACGGCGCAACGATCGCGGAACCCGCTTCTACACCCCCGGCGATATGGAGCGCCTGCGAATGGTAAAATATCTTGTTCACGAAAAGGGGCTTAAAATCGAGGCCGCGGTTGAGCAGGTAAACCGCAACCGCAGCAACGTAAGCCGCCGATTCGAGGTTATAGAACGCCTCAGAGCCATACGCACCACGCTCACCGATATTCTCGACGCACTCTGATAGCAAACCTTTCGGCTTTTACTTTCGTTATAGCATAAAACTATGAAAAGTAAACGAAAATGAAACTGAAAACCATTATGGCCATAGGCGCGCTGGCAGTGCTGCCCCTGACCGCCGCCGCACAACTGCCCCAGGGCGGCCCCGGCATAGCAGTGGCCGGCTCTGTATCTCCCACCGAACTGCCTAAGAAAGCGCAGGAATTTCTGTCGAAGTATTATCCGCAGCAGCAGTGCGCGTCGCTGATGAAAGACTTCACCGACAACGAATATGAACTCCGCATGACCGACGGAACCGAAATAACATTCTTCGCCGATGGCCGCATCGACGAAATAGAGGCTCCGAAAGGAGGCATACTGCCACTGAAAGTAATAAAGGCACTGCTGCCCGAAAAGAGCTTCCGGCACCTCAACGACAACAGCTATCTGGGCATGGTCAACGAAATCGACTACAAGGCAAACGGCTACAAAGTATCGCTGAAGACCAACGCACCCGACGACATCACCTACTCCCTCGCCGGCGATGTGGTGGAAATCGACTACTGATAGCCTCTTATTGCAAATACCGATAAAAAACACTAACTTTGCAGCCGGAACGGTACGTACCGTTCCGGCTGCAAATTCATACACCTACCACACAATGGCACAGAAACCTTCAATACCCAAAGGCACGCGCGATTTCACTGCCGAGGAAATGGCGCGCCGCAACTATATCTTCGACACTATCCGCGATGTGTTCCGCCTCTACGGCTATCGCCAGATTGAAACTCCGGCAATGGAAAACCTATGCACCCTGATGGGCAAATACGGCGAAGAGGGCGACAAACTCCTGTTCAAAGTACTCAACTCGGGCGACTTCCTGCGCGGAGTGAACCATCAGCTTATCGAAGCCGAAAATTGCCCGCGCCTGGCAGCACAGATTTGCGAGAAGGGTCTGCGCTACGACCTTACCGTGCCTTTCGCCCGCTTTGTGGTACAGCACCGCAACGAACTGCAGTTCCCATTCCGCCGCTTCCAGATTCAGCCTGTATGGCGTGCCGACCGACCCCAGAAAGGACGCTACCGCGAGTTCTACCAGTGCGACGCTGACGTAGTTGGCTCCGACTCGCTGCTCAACGAAGTGGAATTGCTGCAGATGATTGACGAGGTATTCGCCCGCCTGGGCATACGCATTGCCATCAAGCTCAACAACCGCAAGGTTCTGGCAGGAATTGCCGAGCTGATAGGCGAGCCCGACAAACTCATCGACATCACCGTGGCTATTGACAAAATCGACAAAATAGGCATCGACAAGGTTAACGACGAACTGGCCGAACACGGCCTCAAGCCCGAAGCCATTGCCGCGCTGCGCCCCATACTCGAAATAAGCGGTTCGCTGCAGGAGCGCCTCGCAGCTCTGGCCGACCTGCTGGCCGGCAGCGAAACCGGCAACAAGGGTGTGGACGAACTGCGCACAGTATGCGACGCCGTAACCACGCTGGGCCTCCGCGCCGAACTCGACCTCGACGTAAGCCTTGCACGCGGACTCAACTACTACACCGGCACTATTATAGAGGTGAAAGCCCTCGACGTGGCCATCGGATCCATTACCGGCGGCGGACGCTACGACAACCTCACAGGCATATTCGGCCTGCCGGGCGTGTCGGGTGTAGGAATCTCGTTCGGCGCCGACCGTATCTACGACGTTCTCAATACCCTCGGACTCTATCCCGAGTCGACCGCCGGGAGCACTAAGGTGATGTTTGCCAACTTCGGCACCGCCGAGGCCGCCGCATCGCTGCAGTTAGTTCAGAAACTGCGCGCTGCCGGAATACCCGCCGAACTATACCCCGACCAGGCCAAACTGAAAAAACAGTTCGGCTACGCCGACGCTCTGGCCATACCATACGTGGCCATTATAGGCGAAAGCGAACTGGCCGAAAAGCGCCTTACGCTCAAAAACATGGCTTCCGGCGAACAGATGTCGGTGGCTTTCGACGACATTGTATCTACCCTAACCAACTTAAAATGAGCTTTAGAAAATTCATCGGCTTCTGTCTGATCGCCGTAGCCTCTCTGACAGCTTCCGCACGCATCGAACTGCCTGTGACGCAGGTAAACGGCCAGGCATGCTACTGCTACACTGTAGAGAAAAAACAGACCCTGTACAGCGTGGCTGACAAACTCGGCCTCACACGCGACCAGATTGTGAAATACAATCCGGCGGCAGCCGACGGCGTAAAGAACGGTCAGGTGCTGTACTTCCCCGTCAATGAATTTCCCGACCTGGGCGACTCCGACAAGACCGTGGCCCTCCAGACCGGCACTTACACCGTAAAAAAAGGCGACTCATTCTACGGAATCTGCTATAAACTCGGTGTGACCAGCGACGCCCTGTTAGCCGCCAACCCGTCGATTGCGGCAGGCGTTAAGGTGGGCCAGGTACTGAAGGTGCCATCGCAGGCAATAGAGAAGCAGGCTGAAGAACAGGCGCGCGAAGAGGCCGCCAAAGACCCCGGCGAGCGTCTGGTGTCGCTCACTCCGGTAGTACCGGTAGTGGAAACAATAACGCCGGACGACTCCGTGGCTATCGAAAAAACCGCAAACATTGTGGTGATGCTGCCTTTTATGCTCAACCAATCCGAGCCCGACAAACACGCCATGAACGCTACCGACTTCTATAAAGGCATGTTAATGGCAGCCGACTCGCTGAGCAATCGGCCGGGCCGAGTGAACATCTATACTTTCGATACCGAAGGCTCAACCGAGCGTGTGCGTAACTTCTGCCGGACCGATACTTTCCGCAACGCCGCGGTAGTCATTGGCCCCGACGACCTCACTCAGCTCAATATCATAGGCTCGCACGCCGTGAGCGACGACCTGTACGTGTACAACGCCTTTGTGGTGCGCGACAGCAGCTACCTCTATAACCCGCGAATGTTACAGAGCTACATACCCAGCGACATAATGCTGGACAAGGCTGCCAATGCCGTCCGCGACATCTTTCCGGGCGCCACCCCGGTGGTACTGCGCCGCGACGGCGGACGCGACGACAAGGCGGACTTCATAAAACGCCTCACCGCACTGTACGCCGACACTGACACCCCTGTAACCACAATAGAATTTACCGACGCCCTTACAGCCGCCGACCTGAGCCGGCTGTCCTCCGGAAACAACTATGTGCTGATACCTACAAGCGGTTCGCTGGCCGAGTTCAACAAACTGTCGGGCGGAGTACTCGAGGCACAGGAAGAAGCCTTAGGCGGCTCGACATACGCCCTGTTCGGCTATCCCGACTGGACCAGCTTCCGCGGCCCCAACCGCGACATGCTGCACCGCCTGGGCGCCACCATCTATACCCGCTTCTACTACGACCCCTTCTCGCCCGAAGTAAAGCAGCTCGAAGCCCGTTACAACACCGACTTCGGCGGCGCCATGGTCGACGCAGTGCCCTCGCCCGCCCTGCTGGGCTTCGACACCGCATGGTTCCTGATCAACGACCTGCGCCGCGGCGGCAGCGAATATGTGCCAGAGAATACAGCATGGTACGGCGCACAGTCGAGCTTCCACTTTGTGAAGGCCGACTCTGCCGACCCCGAATCGGGCTACTATAACGACGAACTCTACATAATCCGTTTCTCGATAGATGGCATCCATACCGACCGCCTGCAGTAAGCTGCTGCTGTGCCTGACGCTGCTGTCGGCCTGCGCAGGCATCGCCTCGGCTGAAACCCACTACAAACCAAGGATATCGCTGGGCGGACGCGCCGGCGTGTCGATGTCGCGCATATCGCTCTCGCCATCGGTGCGCCAGAACTGGCTGACGGGCAGCGCCGGCTCGCTGACATTCCGCTATACCGAGGAGAAAATCTTCGGCCTCATAGCCGAACTTGGCTGGAGCCAGCGCGGCTGGAGCGAGAACTTCTCCGACCCAAACAGCAAAGTCAAGAATCCGCTGGAGTACAAACGCTCCATTACCTACATAAGCCTGCCGGTAATGACACACGTGTACTTTGGTACCCGCCGCATGAAGTTCTTCTTCAACGCCGGCCCTGAAGTAAGCTACATGCTTACAAGCGGCATTACGAGCAATTTCGACTACCACAACCCGAGTTCGTCGGCGCACTGGCCCGATCGGGCACGCATGACCGAGCAACTGACAATGGACATCAGCAACCGCTTCGACTACGGCATCACCGCCGGTCTGGGCGGCGAGTTCTACCTCAATCCGCGTCACTCGGTCAACATCGAGGCCCGCTTCTATTATGGCCTCGGCAATATATTCCCGGCCAAAGTCAGCGACACTTTCAGTGCATCACGCTGCATGAACCTCGAACTCACACTGGGCTACTGGTTCCGCCTTAAGTAACAAAACAAACGGGTGTTTCATAACTATCAGCCACGATGTAGCTGATAGTTATGAAACACCCGCAAGTGTTATGTCGGCCAGAAATCAGCGCATGGCGAAGCAGCTGCCGCTGACTGCCTGCTGATAAGCATAGAGGCCGGCATCGCTCAGCTCCACGGTCTTGTAGCTGCCGTCGGGCTGAGGCAGGCTCACGTGAGTGTCGTCGACAAAGGTGAAGATGGTATGACTCTCACCACCAATGTTGTAGCTCCAGCTGTTGTCGTCGGCATTGAAGTCGAGGCGCACTACCGAACCGTCGGTTTCCGAGGTGATAGTATATCCCTTGCCGTCGCATTCAACCAGGTAACGGCCTTCCTGACCTTCGATTACCTTCTTGCCTTTGGCCACAGGGTTACCACCGCTCCAGAACTCTATAGAGTTGAGAACCAGCAAGTCGGCCAGCGACGATACCTCGTAAACGGGCAGAACCCAGAATGCGAAGAATACCAGTTCGTTGACGAACTTGTTGCCTACAGTCTTGTTCCAGGCCAGAAGCTTGTTGGTCAGCGAGAAGCTGCCTATACACGAGCTGAAGAGCATCGAGCCTCCCAGAAGACACACGATTGCCACGCTTAAATAAGTTTTCTTCATATTGTTCAGAATTAATAAGGTGATTGAAAAATTGAATTGAATTATAGAGGAATTACGCGCTTGGCATGCTCGTAGAAGTTCATAATCTGCTTTACGTAGCTGACGGTTTCCGAACCGCGGGCATAGCCATAGCGTACCACATCGTCGTTATAATACTTTTTCTGCATCTTCATCAACAGTGCTTTAGCCACATTGTCGTCCCACACCTTGGGGTTCATGCCGTACTTCTCGGCCAGACGTATGGCGTCGAGCACATGGCCCAGACCACAATTGTAGGCCGCAAGCACAAACTTTATCCGCTCCTTGTCTTCGGGCACCTGCTTGCGCAGTTGCCTGTCGAGGTCGGCCAGAAGCTGTGTAGCAACTTTTACACTTATGTTGGGTGAGCCAAGGCTCTTGAGATTCTGGCCGTATCCACGCCCTGTGCGCGGCATAATCTGCATCAGACCGCGGGCACCCACCCATGAGCGGGCAGAGGCGTTGAAACGGCTCTCAACGTAGCCTTGTGCCGCCATCAGACGCCAGTCCAGGCCAATGCCGGGAGCGTAGGTCTTGAACAACCGGTCGTAGTTCGATATATAGCCTTTAGCGAAGTTGAAAGCGACCTTGGGAAACGACTTGCTCTGCTCGAAATAGCGCTTCAGCAGTTCGGCGTTGGCCTGCTTCTGCTCGTCGGTATCGAACCATTCGTTGATTTCGCGGGCCAGACGCTCGTTGTCCTTGGCTACGGCCCACGACTGACGCTGTTCGTCGCTAAGTGGCAGACTGATGTCAAGGTCGTGATAGTAGGTTTCGTTGAGCATAGCCACGTCGCTGTCGACTACAGTTAACGGCAGCTTGCCGTCCGACACCATCTCTATAAGGTCTTCAGTAATAAGGGTATCGGCATTGATTTCGCGTATGTCGATTCCGCCTCCGAGTTCCTCATTGAGGTTATGCATTCGCCTCAGATACTTGGAGTCGGCCTCCACATAGACTGTTTCTCCCACCAGCTGTGTCACGTCGGTAATCGGGGCGCGTCCTTCGCGCTTGCTCTGCACCAGTACCTGTCGTGTATAGTTCTCGGGCCCGCAGGCCTTTACCAGCTCTTTGTAGTGGGCTGTTATTGGCACTTCGTAGGCTATAAGGTCGGCCTTTCCGCTATCCACCATCTCAATGGCCCGTTTCAGCGACTTAACCGCAGTGAGTTTCATCGTCAGCCCCCTGGCCTGGCAGAAGTCGTGGGCCAGAGTATAGTCGTAGCCAAGCGAGTCGCCTCGATAGATAAAAAACGATGTAGGCCCGTACAGAGTCACCACCCTAAGAGTATCGTCGGCTGTCGGCGCGCTTTTACGGCCGACAGGGCCCGACGACTTTCCGCCGCCGCAGCCGGCCAGGACCGCTGCAGCAGCTATAATAGAGAGAGATAGGAGAATGAGTCTGGTAAGTTTCACAGTCTATCGGATTTGTACGGAACGGCGACTGCGCTGCCCCGCAGGATTCAATACTCGAAGGTACCCTTCTCCGAGATGATGGTGAGGTGATTGGCCGGTGCCTCCTCGACACGGCCTACCACGCGCGCGTCGATACCGAACGAAGCTGCGATATCAATCACGCGGGCAGCGTGTTCCGGACGAAGATAAATCTCCATGCGGTGGCCCATATTGAACACCTTGTACATCTCCGCCCAGTCGGTGCCCGATTCTCGCTGTATCAGGTCGAACAGAGGCGGCACGGGGAACAGGTTGTCTTTTATAACATGTTTATTCTGCACGAAGTTCATTACCTTGGTCTGGGCACCGCCTGAGCAATGTACCATACCATGGATTTGGGGGCGCATCTCGTCGAGCAGTTTTTTTATTACCGGAGCGTATGTACGTGTGGGCGAAAGCACCAGTTTGCCGGCGTCGAGCTCTACTCCATCTACGGTGTCGGTGAGGCTGCGGCTGCCGCTGTACACCAGTTCGGAGGGCACTGCGGCGTCGAATGTTTCGGGATAACGCTCAGCCAGATATTTGCTGAATACGTCGTGGCGGGCCGAAGTCAGACCGTTGCTGCCCATGCCGCCGTTGTAGCAGTCCTCGTATGTGGCCTGACCGTATGAGGCAAGGCCCACTATTACATCGCCGGCCTGAATATTGCCGTTGTCAATCACATCGGCCCGACGCATGCGGCAGGTAACTGTACTGTCGACGATTATTGTGCGGACCAGGTCGCCTACATCAGCGGTTTCGCCGCCGGTACTTATGGCGTTCACGCCCTGTCGTCTGAGTTCGGCCAGCAGTTCTTCCGTTCCGTTGATTATAGCCGAGATTACCTCGCCCGGAATCAGCTGCTTGTTGCGGCCTATGGTCGAAGATACCAGTATGTTGTCGGTGGCTCCGACACAGAGCAGGTCGTCGATGTTCATAATCAGGGCATCCTGGGCAATGCCTTTCCATACGCTCAGGTCGCCGGTTTCGCGCCAGTAGGCGTATGCCAGCGACGATTTGGTGCCGGCTCCGTCGGCGTGCATTATATTGCAATACTCGGGGTCGCCGCCCAACATGTCGGGGATGATTTTGCAGAATGCTGTGGGATACAGGCCCTTGTCGACATTCTTGATTGCTGCGTGTACATCTTCTTTGGATGCCGACACGCCTCTGAGATCGTAGCGTTTTGAATTCATATCGTGATTGGTTCTGGATTCATGTTATCATTTGCCGAATTTCAGTCCGGCTATCTTGCAGGGGTCGCCTACGAGCCATACCAGATCGCCGACGCGGAATACCAGGTCGGGCTGTGAGTCAATGTACTCGCCCTCGCGTTGCACCGCCACCACTATAGCGTCGTAGCTGGCACGCAGCGAGCTGCTGCGCGGAGTAGCCCCCACCAGCGGCGAACTGTCGGAGAGCAGCACGCTTGTCAGCTTGACTTCGGAGTCAGACTCACCTTCGGGCAAGGGCATCTCTACCTCGGGCAGCATGCCCTGCAGCTGCTCGTCGGTACCGATTACGCCTATCACATCGCCGGGATAAAGGCGTTGATGGGCGCCCGGAATGGCTATGAGCCTGGGGCCGCGCTGTATGCTCACCACGTTCACCCCGAAGCGATGTCGCAGGTTACTGTCGGCCAGACGCTGTCCGGCGAAAGTACAGCCGCTGCCCACGGTCATATAGGCCTGGTGCAGGTCGCTCACCACCTGGTTGTTGCGTCCGCTGCGGCGAAGCTCACGCTCGTTGAGATTGTCGATGAACTTACTCTCCATCCGGGTCATCTGACCTCGCAGACGCTTACTGAAATACAACCCGGCCAGCAGCAGGCAGGCGGCGGCCACATATATGCCGGCCCAGGCCGAATACACGCGGCTTATAACCTGGATTACAAACACAAAGGCTATAATCCAGCGAAATATCATTATTACTGTGCGCGGTGTCTTGGCTCCGGGTGTGCTGATTATCTCGCCGGACGACGGCGGCGATACCAGCGCCAGCAGGAAGGGCGCCATACATATAATGGTCACAGTAGCCGTAAGCAGGTTGCTCCATGCCGGGGTGATGCTGTGCAGCCACGGCGACAGATAGTCGCGTCCGGCCAGCATTATGGCTATGAGTATTATCGAGTAGATTATCGTTGTAGCAGCATAGCGCTTTATCACCTTGCCCCACTTGTGGCCGGAAGCTGCGTCCTTGGAGGCCTCGTTCTGATAGCGGTTGATAAGGAAGCTCAGGCGCTCGGGCAAATGCCGCTCTATGCTGTTATATACCGGCACCGCCATCTTGATAAAGTACGGAGTGGTAAAAGTGGTGATGACCGACACCGCTACCACTATGGGGTAAAGCGTCGGCACCAGCACACCCAGGCTCATGCCCAGAGTTGCTATGATGAAAGCAAATTCGCCTATCTGTGTAAGCGAGAAGCCCGACTGTATGGCCACCTTCAGGGTCTGACCGGTGACAATCATGCCGAAAGTACCGAACACTATCATGCCTGCGATTACCACAGCCGACAATATCACTATCGGCAGCCAGTACTCAACAAGTATGGCCGGCTGCACCATCATGCCTACTGATATAAAGAATACCGCCCCGAAAAGGTCTTTTACTGGTGTAACCACATGCTCTATGCGCTCGGCATAGCTGGTACCGGCCAGTATCGAACCCATGACGAAGGCCCCGAGTGCCAGCGAGAAGCCGCAGTACACCGAGAACACCGCCATGCCGAGGCAGAGGCCCATGCTGATTACAAGCAGTGTTTCGCTGTTGAGAAAACGGCGGAAGGCGTTGAACATGCTCGGAAGCACATACACGCCCACCAGAAACCACATAACAAGAAAGAACACCAGCTTGCCAACGCTCAATAGCAACTGAGTGCCCTCGACACTATTGTTGATGGCTATCGACGATAATATCACCATCATAACCACTGCAAACAGGTCTTCGACTATAAGTACGGCCAGTACCATCGAGGCAAACTTCTGCTGGCGCAGGCCAAGGTCGGTGAATGCCTTGATTATTATGGTTGTGGACGACATGGACAGCATGCCGCCCAGAAACAGACTGTTGATGGTGTTGAAGCCCAGAAGGTGCCCTATGGCAAAACCGGCACACATCATGCCGGCCACGATTATCATGGCCGTGACCACGGCACTGCCTCCGCTGTTGAGCAATTTCTTGAAGCTGAACTCAAGTCCGAGGCTGAACAGAAGCACCACAATGCCTATCTCGGCCCAGAAGTCGATGTTCGCTTCGGTGGTGACCGACGGCAGATATTCAAAGTGGGGGCTGGCCAGAAAGCCGGCCACAATGTAGCCAAGCACCACCGGTTGCCGAATCCATTTGAACAGCACCGTTACAAACGCGCCCAACAACAATATGAACGCAAGGTCCTTGATTAGTCCTTCTATCTCCAATTTTAGCAGTATCTATTTTAAGTGTTAAATACTCAACTGGTTGGCAAGGGTAATTGCCTGAGTGGGATGTTCGTGGCTGAGTTCGTCGAACAGCTTTATATAGTCGATGCTCGCATGAGCCAGAATTACAAGGTTGAGCGACGTGGTGTTGGTTTCGTAGTTGTACTCCACATAAAAATTGCTCAGATGTATGCGGTGGTTCTTCAGCACCTTGCGGTATCCGCTGATGTCGTGCAATATCGTTCCGAGGCGCATGCGTATGATGCGCGACTCGCTTCCGGCGCTCATGCGGTGTTCAATACTCTCGAGCTGTACCAGTATGAACAGAATCAACATGGTGGCTACCACCGACAGCCAGTACAGCCCCACCCCCACGGCCATGCCTATGGTCGCCACCATCCAGATGCCGGCGGCGGTGGTAAGGCCGCGTACCGAACCTTTCATCTGAATTATGGCACCTGCGCCGAGGAAGCCAATACCGGTGACTACCTGTGCGGCGATACGGCCCGGGTCGCCGTTTTTAAGGCCCATATACTCCTGAGGCACATATATACTCAGCAGCATGGCCAGGGTTGCACCCATGGCTATGAGCGAGAATGTGCGCACGCCGGCGCTCTGCCCCTTGCGTTTGCGCTCAAAGCCCACAACGGCGCCGAGTACCATGCTGAGCAGCAGTTTATAGATGCTGCCCACCGTGGTCACCTCTATGCCGTTGACGGCCTGATATATGTTCTGCCAGAAGTCCAATTTTGGTATTTAGTGTTTGACGTTTAATATTTTACTTGAGATTTACCGTAGTCTTGCCCACACGGTAGCCGTCGGTAAACACTTCTACGGTATATGCGCCGCCGCTGAGGGTATTGTTGGCACAATCGTAATATATGGTCACCGGCACATCGTCGCCGCCATATTCGATGGTGCGCTTGGCGGTGTAAGGCACCGAGCCGCCTTCGAAACTGAAGTTGCCGGCGCCGCCCAGCAGGTCGGCGCTGGGGGTGGTTATGCGGATATAGAAGGTCTTCTCGCCCACCGAAGCCGATACATTTTTCAGCACGGTAAAGTTTACGGCAAACTGTTTGGCCTTCTTTACATTCTTTTCGGTTTTGCCCTTTTTATTGAGAGGCTGCAGGCCAAGACCGTTGACATTGAGCTTGGAGGCGCGTTCCATATCCTGGCTGAGCTGGCGGTTGCGCTCGGCAGTCGACGACACCTGCGACTGCAGCTGCTGGTTCTGGTCCTTTATCTGTGCGTTTTCTTCGCGCAGAGCCTGATTTTCCTTGTTCAGGCGGTCGATTTCCTCCACGTAGTGCTTGAGCAGAGCACGCAGAGTGTCGATTTCGCTTTTGAGTTTGGCAATTTCGGCAGCCGACTTGTTTTTGGTATCCTTGAGTTCGCGCTGCAGGCGTTCCACCTCCATACGTGCTGTATTGTATTTCTCTTCAAGAGCAAGTTTGAGCGAGTCGTTGGTAATCTGCATACGCTGCGACTCGAATTCATCGAATTCACGGTTAAGGCTTTCGTACTCAAATTGCAGAGCCTGCTGCTCGAGGGCGAGTTCGGCCTCTTCTTTGGCTCTCAGAGCCTCTTCGGCCCGGCGCCTGGAGTCGGCCGATGTTTTCAATAACAGCCACAGGCCGACTACCACAACCACAATAGCCACACCTATCAGCACCCAGAAAAGCGATGTCTGGGTAAAGGGCTGCTTGGGGCTTTCCTGCTGCTGTTGCATCTTTGTAGTATCATCTGCCGCTTCGCGGCGGTAGGGAGTATTGTCCATCTGTAATGAGTTTGAATTTACGTGATAGAATTTTGAGTATGCAAATTTACTAATTATTTATGAGCGGGCAAAGACGGGCATCGGGCTAAATTTTACTTTTTTTTGTAATATTTTCTCCCGAAAAGCCATTATAACAAAAAAAAGAATTAAATTTGCAGTCTAAACAACTACACAAGAACCCGTAATAATTATCTAACTAATTAAATTTAAGAACAATGGCTTACGTAATTACTGACCGCTGCGTAGCTTGCGGTACCTGCCTTCCCGTTTGCCCCGTTGAAGCTATCTCCGAGGGTGAAATCTACCACATCGATCCCGATACCTGCATCGAATGCGGCAGCTGTGCCGAAGTTTGCCCCAGCGGCGCTATCGAGCCCGGCGAATAATTCGCGGACTATAACAAGAACAAAAAAACTGGAAAGTCTGAACGACATTCCAGTTTTTTTATTTCTTATAGCGTAAAGCGCCGCAGACCTATCAGGCTTTTGCCGTACCATAGTTCGTAGCGGTAATGGCCCGCCGGCCACTGCCGGTCGGGATAGCCGAAACCGCTGAGGTTGAATTCGTGGCCGGCTCCGCTCTCTACCGGACGCTCGGCGACAAACGACCATTCGCCGCCGCCCATCACGCCTTCGGGCCCCACAATCCGCACCCTAAAGGTCTTCATGCCGGTTGTGAGTCCGTAGTAGCTTATCCGGGCCTGCAGAAAGCTCAGTGTCGACAGCTTAAGCTGTGCGCCGAAGTTGCCCAGCGGCTTGCCGTAGCGGTTCATATTGCGGAATTCGATGCCGCTTACCAGCAAAGGGGTCACCGCCGAGGCCTGCGCACTGATTTCGTTCAGGTTTTTCTCAGCCTCGAAGCGACTGCGGTTTATTGTTTCGAGCTCTTTCTGCAGTTTCTCAATCAGCTGCTCTTTGTTTTTGAGTATGCCGGCATCGGTGCCGGCCTTTGCACGGGCATCGCGGAGTTCGGCGGCCAGCGAATCTTTTTCCTCGGTCTGGCGCATGAACACATAAGTTCCGATACCTCCGGCAAGCAACAGCAGCAGTATCACCAGCCAGTAACCCCATACGGGACGCCGACGCGCCGACGCTTTCACACCGGAGGCAGTCACCGGACGCCCGAAGGCGTCGGTGAGCTGTCCGTCGGAGCCGATGCGGCCATATTTGGTCACCGTTCCGTCGGGGTTAGTGGCGTATATCACGCCTTCGTGCGAGATATTGAACTTCATTACATTTCGGCAGCTTCAATCTCAGATTCCGCAACTTCGGCTCTGGGCTTCACGTTGGGTTCTTCAAGTCCGAGCCCCTTCTTGCGGTCTACCACCTTGAGCACGAGGCCAAGTACAAGGGCAGCCACGCCAAGGCATGCAAGCATCACCAGCGGTGCGGTGTAGTTGTAGCTCACCGATGCCACCTCTTCGGTCATGGTACCGTCGGCCAATGCCTGTGCTATCTGCGGGTTGCTGCTGTCGAGTACCTTGCCGATAAGCATGGGGAAGAGCCACAGGCCTATGTTCTGAATCCAGAATATCAGGGCGTAGGCCGAACCGATAATCTTGGCGTCGACAAGCTTGGGCACGCTGGGCCACAGCGAGGCAGGTACAAGCGAGAACGAAGCTCCCAGAACCAGAATGGTCAGATAGGCCAGCACAACACCGCCAATGGGCGAGCCCTTGAACATGGGCAGGATGAAAGCAAATGTAAGGTGGCAGGCAATAAGCAACAGCGCGCCAAGCACAAGCATTGAAGCAGCTTTGCCCTTATAGTCGACAAACTTGCCCAGAATAGGAGTAATACCTACTGCCAGCAGCGGGAATACGGCAAAGATGGCCGAGGCGCTCTGGCGCATGTAGCCCATCCAGCAGTAAGTGATGAGGGCGCCTATGGCAAGCAGCAGACAAACTACACGCACTGCCTTGTTGGAAGCGAAATTGCTGGCGAAAGAGCCGGCGGCAACTACTATCATGATTACGTACTGCCATACAGTAACGGCATCACTGGCCCAGAACGAGCCGGCCGGAACATCGGTGAAGGCCAGATTGCACTGCAGCATGTTCACGGCATACTTCTGGAAGGGGAAAATAGCCGAGTAGTACAGCACGCACAGCAGAGCTACGAGCCAGAAGCCCATGCTGCTGAGAATCTTGCCAAGGTCGCTGATGCGGAAGGGGTCGTCCTTTTCTTCCTCGGCCTGGGTCTGATGGTCGAGCTTGCGGTCCATGAAGAAGTAAACTATGAACATAATCAGGGCAATCATCAGCAGTACTACGCCGAAAGCTACCGAACGCGACACGCTGATATCGCCGCCGAGTTCGGCAAACATGGGCGAGAATATCATACATGTGGCCACACCCAGACGTGCAAGTGCCATCTCCGAACCCATGGCAAGAGCCATCTCACGGCCCTTGAACCACTTGACGATACCGCGGCTTACGGTAATTCCGGCCATTTCCACACCGCAGCCGAATATCATAAAGCCTACTGCCGAGAACTTGGCCGAGGCGGGCATGCCTTTATAGAAGGGCGATATGCCGAGTTCGTCAAATACCGGTATGTAGTTGAGATGCTCGGTGAACCACACGTCGAGGCTGCTGCCCAGAAAGGCGTCGGTGAGCGCGTACCAGTTGATTACCGCGCCGACAAGCATAACGGCGCCCGACAGTATTGCGGTGAACCGCACTCCCATCTTGTCGAGAATAATGCCGGCGAATATCAGAAAGAATATAAACACGTTCAGGAAGGTCTCGGAGCCCTGCATGGTGCCGAAAGCTGTGGAGTTCCAGCCGCGTGTACTCTGCAGCAGGTCCTTGATTGGCGACAGTATATCCATGAAGATATACGAACAGAACATGGCGAATGCCAGCAGACCAAGCGCGGTCCATCTCGCCCAGGCGTGCTCGTTCAGAGCCACCGGAGCGCTTTTCGGTGTTGTTTTTACTTGTTCCATTGATTGGTATTATAGTTATTATTGATTATTAGCGGACAGTTTTCTGCTGTATTGTGAGTGCAAATTTAATGAAAATAGCTAACTTTGAAAACTTTTTACATAAAGTTTACCCAAATGAAAGCAAATAAACCCGTCATAGAGCCGCCTCAGGCCGGTTTTACTCCGTTCTGGGAGCAGCCGTTCACTTTCGACCGTGTGATACGCATGCTGATTGTTCTGATTCTTTTTTTCGGAGCAATCATGCTGGTCAATGCGCTGCGCTCGGTGTTGCTGCCATTTCTGGTGGCATGGCTTATAGCGTACATTCTCGAACCTTTCGTGCAGTATAACCGCAGATTGCTGGGCGTTCGCAACAGGCTGCTGCCTATTTTTGTCACGCTGTTCGAGGCTCTGCTGATTCTTATGGCGGCTTGCGTAGTTTTTGTGCCGTCGATTATCAACGAGATGCACCAGGTGGCCGAAATGGTGCGCCACTATGCAAACTCCGGTACTCATGTGAGTTTTATTCCGCCGGAAGTACACGACTTTCTGCGCGATAATATCGACTTCAAAGAGATTTCCGACAGCCTCACTCGTCAGGACATCCGCTCTATCCTGAACATGGCTTCCGGATTCATATCCGGCGGCCTTAGCGTAGTACTGAGCGTGTTCAACTGGTTTATAGTGGTGCTGTACGTGGTGTTCATAATGATTGACTATGAGAAACTTATCATAGGTTTCCGCCACATGGTGCCCCCCAAGTACCGCAGCATGGCCACAAGCATAGGCAACGATGTAAAGAACTCCATGAACCACTATTTCCGCGGACAGGCCCTGGTGGCGCTGTGCGTGGGATTACTGTTCTGTGTGGGATTCGCTATCATAGGCATGCCGCTGGCGGTGGTGCTGGGCCTTTTCATAGGCTTGCTGAACATGGTGCCGTATCTGCAGCTGATTTCGCTGGTGCCCACCACTCTGCTCTGTCTGGTGGTATCGGTCGACAATAACATTGATTTCTGGACGGTATGGTGGCAGTGCATGATTGTGTATATAGTTGTGCAATGTATCCAGGATTTTATTCTTACACCCCGCATCATGGGCAAGGCCATGGGGTTAAATCCTGCCATCATACTGCTGTCGCTCTCCGTATGGGGCAGCCTGCTGGGTTTCATCGGTCTTATCATCGCTCTGCCGCTCACCACACTGCTGCTGGCCTACTACCACCGGTACATCATAAACCGCAACGATGGCGAGAGCCCCAGCCAAAAACTTGCCGATGCCCGCGCCATCGAGGATGCTGCTGCTGAATAGCAGTAGCGGCAGATAATAGTTTAGTGCAGGAATTCCAGTCCGGCCACTTCGGTGGAGTTCTCGCCAAGCGGACCGTTGCACTGCAGCACACCTGTCACTACCTTTATAAAGTCAATACGGTCGAGTTCCACTGCGCGGCCCTCGGCGTCGACTGCCGACGAAATATCAAATCCCGATTCTTTGCTGTTGTTGGGATAGCTGTCGGCATAGCCCTTGACATTGAACAGCCGGTAAGTGCCGGTGGGTTCGTCAAGAACACCATTGTCGGGCAAGCGGCACCCGCGGAAGGTCTGAGAGCCCTGTCCTACCCACTCGGCAAAGAAACTCTGCAGGTGGTATGAGCTTACACGGTTGATATATCCCTCGCTGCCGTCGGAGGCTGTCCAGCGTATATATGTGGCATCGGTGGCATCAAGCGCCGGACGGTGATAAGTAACCTCATAATCGGCTATGCTCTGCTCATAACCCTCGCCGCGGAGCTCATACCAGCGGTCGTCGGGCTCGCCGTTGCCGTTGTCGTCGCGCATCACATACACAATGCCGGGCTCGCTGCTGCCGAAGCGCCTGCCCTCGCTGTCGCTGCCCGAGAAGTAGGCGTTGCCGAGGATACGGAAGTCGGCGCCGTCGTTATTAGGCAGTGGCGTATTCAGCCGCATTGTTATGCTGCCTCCCCATGCGCCCAGGCTCACCAGTTCGCCTCGGTGCAGCATGGCGTCGGCCTTGGCGGCCATGGCTGCGGCATCGTCGTCTGGTTTGTATTCGGGCAGTTCGTTTACAAATTGCCCCGGAGCCGGCAGGTATTCGATTACCCGAAAGTCATAGGCTTCGGAGTCGGGAGCCGGAGCAGGCTCGTTGCCATCGCCGCAGGCGGCAAAGGCAAGCGCGGCAAGCATGACGGCGCTAATGTTCAGTTTATTCATGCTAAATCACAGATAAGTGTTGCCGAAGTGGCATCTTTTACTCTTACATTCACAAGGTCGCCAACGCGATAGTCGCCTCGCGGAAGCACACAGGTCTTGTTCTGTGAAGTGCGGCCCACAAACTGCTCGGTGCTGCGCTTCGACACTCCCTCTACAAGCACTTCGAATTCCTTGCCTATATCGCGGCGGTTCGACTCGGCGCTGAGTTTGTTCTGCAAGTCAATCATACGGTTAAGGCGCTCTATTTTCACATCTTCCGGAATGTTGTCGGGCATGGTGCGGGCGGCCAGGGTGCCGGGGCGTTCGGAGTACTTGAACATGAACGAGCTGTCGAAGCCCACCTCGCGCATCAGCCCGAGGGTCTGCTCGAAGTCCTCCTCGCTTTCATTGTGGAAGCCGGTAAAAAGGTCGGTACTTATGCCGCAGTCAGGTATCATGCGGCGTATGGCTGCAATGCGGCCAAGATACCACTCGCGGGTGTACTTGCGGTTCATTGCCTTGAGCACGGCATTGCTGCCGCTCTGCACCGGCAGATGTATGTGGCGGCAGATATTGGCATGCGAGGCTATGGTGGCGATGGTATCGTCCGACATATCCTTGGGGTGCGACGTAGTAAAGCGCACCCGCATATCGGGAGCCGACTCGGCCACCAGTGCCAGAAGCGCCGGGAAATCAATCTCACTGCCGTCGTCGGCAGTATAGTGGTATGAATTTACATTCTGGCCCAGCAGCGTCACCTCGCGATAACCCTTGGCACGCAGGTCGGCCACCTCGCGCAGAATACTGTCAGCCGGACGCGAGCGTTCACGACCGCGGGTATAGGGCACTATACAGTAGGAACAGAAATTATTGCATCCGCGCATAATGCTTACAAAGCCGCTTACCTTGCCGGGGCCTATGCGCGTGGGCACCACCTCACGATATGTTTCAGTTGTCGACAACTCCACATTAATGGCCTTCTTGCCGGCCTCGGCGGCCGCAAACAGAGCAGGCAGGTCGAGGTAAGCATCCGGACCGGCCACCACATCCACACCATATTCGTCGAGCAAAATGTCGCGCACACGCTCAGCCATGCATCCGATTACGCCTATAATCAGGCGACGGCGCGCACCCTTGCGGCGCAGCGAGCCAAGATACTGCAGACGGCTCACAATCTTCTGCTCCGCATTATCGCGTATTGAGCATGTGTTGAGTAATATGGCATCGGCCTGCGCAATGTCCTCGCCGAGCTCATAGCCGGCCATGCCAAGCACAGCGGCCACTACTTCCGAATCGGCCACATTCATCTGGCAGCCGTAAGTTTCTATATATAGCTTCTTCATCATTTTTCGAGGTACAGGAGCGAGAAAAAACACAAAAGATTTTGCTTTGTGCAGTTTATTCCGTACATTTGTGCAAAATTACAGAAAATTTCAGAAACAAACAGACAGTGGACGAAAAAGATTTAATAGAAACACTGACCACAATCGGTATATTTGCCATTTCCGTCGCTATCGGGCTCATCAGCGAGCACCGCAAGAAACGGAAAAACGCCCCTGCCGCACCAAAACCAAAACAGCACAAGGCTCCGGCACGCATCGCCAGGCCTATAGCGAAAAGAAAAGCCCCCGCCTCCGAATTTGCACAGCAAACCGTGGCACACAGCCCCGCCACCACAGCATCAAAGGCACACCCACTGCCTAAAGCGAAGGCTTATAGCTTCACCCACGAAGAAGAAGGCAGCTGCTCACTCGGGCACGACCACTTCGCTACCGCCGATACCGAAAGTATCCCTGCGCAGATCAACAACGACGAACGCCGCCGGATACTCCGCATCCTCATAGTGGGCGAAGTTCTCGCCACACCCGGATTCAAAAACTGAAAACCTTAAACTATAAACAAATCATCACTCTCTGACAGTTTAGCTATGGCATTCAATTACATCACAGCTGCCGAAGCAGCCGAAATGATTCATGATGGCATGACTCTCGGCCTCTCGGGCTTCACCGCCCCCGGCACACCCAAAGCCATCTCTGTAGAACTTGCTAAAAAAGCCGAACGCGAACACGAGGCAGGCCGCCCATTCAAGGTAAACATCTTTACCGGTGCGTCAACTTCAGACAATGTCGACGGCGTTCTATCACGCGCAAACGCAATCAACATGCGTGCGCCCTATCAGAACGTGCCCGACCTGCGTAAACGCATCAACGCTCACGACTGCCACTACAACGACCGCCACCTCTCGGAAATGTCGCAGGAAATGCGCTACGGCTTCTACGGCGACATAGACTTCGCAATCATCGAAGCAGCCGACATCAACGAAAAAGGCGAAATCATACTCGGCACCGGAGTAGGAAATATTCCCACCTACGCCCACATGGCCAAGAAAATATTCATAGAGCTCAACGAAGAACTGCCATCGGCACTCCACGGCATGCACGACGTAATCATGCTTCAGGACCCCCCTCGCCGTCCGGCAATTCCAATCTACGTTGCCAACGACCGCATAGGCTCGCCCGTGCTCAAAGTCGACCCCAATAAAATCGTAGGCATCGTACGCACCAAATCACTCGACGGCGTAAAAGCATTCACTGCCCCCGACGAAGTATCAAAGCAGATTGGCGCAAATGTTGTACGCTTCCTTGTAGGCGAATACACCGCCGGACGCCTGCCCAAAGAATTCCTGCCCCTACAGTCGGGCGTAGGCAACGTGGCAAACGCCGTACTCTACGACCTCGGCGAAAGCACCGAGCTCCCCAACTTTGTAATGTACACCGAAGTAATTCAGGACGCCGTGCTCGAACTTATGCGCAAAGGCAAATGTACATTCGCTTCGACCTGCTCCATGACCTTCTCCGACGAAACCGAGCGCAAACTCTTCCCTGACCTCGACTTCTTCCGCGACAAAATTCTCATGCGTCCGGCCGAACTCTCCAACAACCCCGAGGTAATACGCCGACTCGGCGTCATCGCCATGAACACAGCCCTCGAAGCCGATATATTCGGTGCCGTAAACTCAACCCACGTACTCGGCACCCGCATGATGAACGGCATCGGAGGTTCAGGCGACTTCACCCGCAACGCCTACCTGTCGATTTTCAGCTGCCCCTCAGTATCGAAAGGCGGTCTGATAAGCAACATCGTGCCCCTGGTATCGCACGTCGACCACAGCGAACACTCAGTCGACATAATTGTAACCGACCAGGGTATCGCCGACCTCCGCGGTAAAGACCCCGTACAGCGCGCATACGAAATCATCAACAACTGCGCACACCCCATGTACCGTCCGTTGCTGCTCGACTACCTGAAAATAGGCAAAGGCGGCCAGACACCCCACGTGCTCAACGCAGCATTCGCGTTCCATAACGCCTTCAACGCCACCGGCGACATGCGTAATGCCGACTTCTCGCTCTACGTATAATCAAATCGCACTCCCACATACAAAGAGGCTGCGCCGTAAATGAACTGCACCCCAAAAGTTAGACAAAAAAACTTTTGGGGTGCAGTTCATTTGTAGATTATCTGAGGAATAATACGTTTGGATACATTTTCCAAGTTAAGCCATGCAGAAAAAAGAGTCATTTCTTGAGCAGAACCCGACCGGTGCCGGAAAGCTGTATATACAGTCCTTTTTCTGACGGGCGGCGCAGACGGCGACCGTACAGGTCGTAATATTCGGACGGCTCCGACTCAGAATCCTCTGACACCTCATCATCCACTCCGGTCGCTAGTCGGTAGCTGCATTCCACTCCCAACAGCCGAACGGCTTCCGACGCCGTGAACTCGCTTTCATGGGTGCCCTCAGGGGTAATCAGCGGCCTGCCGCTCCACTGATGTTTATTGAATTTGTCCTCGCTGTCAAGTTCGCCGGGCGAAAGTATCAGCTCACTTTCTTTCTGCACAGCCATAACCTGCATCATCAGCTCACCGGACACATCACCGGAGTAAGCCGCTCCGACCGTCATGGTGCTGTTCTGCGCCATAAGCACACAGTATACACCGTTCTCCTTCATAAGCCCCGCATCGGAAAAACAAAGCCAGAGGTCGCCGTCAGGCTGATTGCTTATCCTTAGCCCGTCGAGTCTTAGCGGGCTGCCGTCTTCGTTCGGCACAAGTGGCCGGCTTCCACTGAATAATGCTTCGGGGCGCTGCAGGTTCACTGCAACTGTCGCGTCAGTCGGAATCCAGACTCTGTTAAGATAGTAAGTGCAGGTCAAAGCTTCAGCTCCTTCGCTGCCTATGCTTAGCTGCATGGTTTCATCCGGACTTCCGGGCAAACTCAGCGTGCCTACAGGTGCGCTATCGCCATCAGCGGCAACAATCTCGGTCTGCTCACCCGATACACTGCCACTGAACATCACAGTTAAGTCTTTACCGGGCAGACCCGTAACGACGAACTCAGCTCCAGGTTCATAAACACCCTCGGGCAGCGAAACGGCAAGCGAAGGCTCAGCAGCATCTGCCGATGTCACATAGTTATGCAACGACTCCACATCACCCGAAAGCGCCCGCAACGCGGCATAATGGTCGGGCCGCAGATGATAGCATATCAACGGAATTTCGTTCTCGGCGGCTGCCTGCTCCTCAACAAGCTCGCTACCGTCGTAAAGATGAAGTCCGCAGCCGGCAAGGCCTTTCACAAACACTGCTGTACCGTTGGCATACCGTCCCGAGGTCTGCGACCAGCACAGCTTGTCATCGCCCTGCTCAATAATTTCGTCATCATCTCCTTCTTCCCAACTGAAGTTCCACACAAGAATCCTGCCCCAACGCGTCGAGGACTTGCTACGGTTAGTAATTCTCAGTTCTAAAGCCTCCTGAACGCCATCGAATTGCTCTGAGAAACACTTCACCAACGAATGTTCCTCATAAAAATCAAGCCCGTCACCCTTGTACTCAAATTTATATACCGCATAATCCTCAGCAATGAGTTCTACCATAAAATCTGATGCGTCACCCTCGTTATAAGCGGCAAAATTGAACTCCAGTTGCTTCATGCCTTTTAGTCCGCCAAATTCCAACACACCGCCGGGTTCCAGAAACACACAATAAAAATCGTCATATTCGCGATAAGCCTGCAGCAAATCGTCATAGACCATAATCGGAAGGTTGCGCCCTTGCTCCTCGCCATCGCCGATTCGTCCGATATAGGATTTATTAAAAGTCCAGCCCTCATTAGCATTTGCTCCGGCCAAAGTCGTTTCTTCATAAAAGGCACGACACACCTCAGCCTCTGCAACCGAACAAGCCGCTATAGCAAACAATAAAGCAGTAAGAAACGAACGTGTGAAATATTCCATGGCAACTTATCTACATTAATATTAACCAACTGTTTTGCAAATATATACAAATAATCCTAAGCTACCAAATCAAGAATACTTAAATTGCAAAAAAAGGAGCCTGATTTGCCCGCCTGATGTCCGGCGGCGGGGACGCCGTCGCAATACAAAAAAAAGCGCCTTCCAGATTGCTCTGAAAGGCGCTTAGGGGGCGGTTA
>CAJUHX010000004.1 GCA_910586455.1 uncultured Muribaculaceae bacterium
GAGCACAACCTTGCCAAGGTTGGGGTCGCGGGTTCGAGTCCCGTTTTTCGCTCAATCCCTCGCCGTAAGGCTTTGTGATTTATGTCCGGGTGGTGGAATTGGTAGACACGCTACTTTGAGGGGGTAGTGGCCGTTCGGCTGTGTGAGTTCGAATCTCATCTCGGACACCTTGAAAAATCCCAAGTGATTGAAATTCAATTACTTGGGATTTTTCTTTTATATATTCCATTCCCACCAACACCATAGCATTCCCGGACATTCGGAGTATAGGCAAAGCTGATGCCTCCACTCCATCAGCAAGTTTAAATGTTTATTTTTTACAGAATAATTAAGTATCAATAAGCCACGGTTCTTTGATTTCTTTCATGAATCGTAATAACGGTTAAAGATGTTCATAGGATGGCGCTGAACAGCATAAATAGTGTTATAGCCGAAGCCAGCGACAGCAGCAGCAACAGATATCTGTCGCGTCGGCTGAAAACAGGTTGCGTTCCTCCGCAGGCACTCCGGCGAGCTTTTATATAGAAGCCTATGCCGGCCAGATAAAATACAGAGGTCATGAACATATCGGTCAGGCCGCCGGCGTATGCCATCCACAGACAGAAGATGATGGCAATTACAGCCACCAGTCGGATTCGAAAAGTGTCGGCTTTTTTAAGCAGGAACAGCCCCGTGAACAGGTAGCACGGTATAATCATCAGTCCGGTTATGTGCAGGGCGGTAAGGTACACGTCATCGGCCATTACTACCAGCAACAGAAAAAGCTCCATTACTATGCTGGAGGCAAGGAGGCCGAATGTGGGCATACCTTTTTTGTTTGTCGTTTTGAATTTAGGCGGCAATATGCCCACTATGGCGGCCTCGTAGGGCACTTGCGCCACTACCAGGGTCCATGCCACCCAGCCGCCGAGAAGCGACACTATCACAGCGCATATCACAAACCAGTATGCCCATGCTCCGCACTCGGCATTGAGAATATAGGCAATGGAGGGATTGGGCAGTTGTGATAATTCGCCCCTGCCAAGCAGACCGAAGCATAGCAGCGATATGGCCATATACAGCACCAGCGAAATTACAAAACCTGCTATCCCTGATTTGCCCACATCCGATGCTTTCCTGGCTCTGGCCGACATCATTACCGCTCCTTCGACTCCGAAAAAGCAGAACAGAGTCACCATCATGGTGGATTTTACCTGCGCGCCGACTGATTCGCCGACTGGGGCAGTCCATGCACAGCTCTGCCCGAATAGATAAATATCGAACAGTAGTAAAAGGGCCACGATGATGAATACCAGCATCACCACCTTGACTGCCGCAAGAACCGTATTGACAATCCCTGCCGTACGGATTCCCTTAGCCACTATATAATACATCAGCCATATCAGCGCCGAACAGAACAACACCGTAGGCCAGTCGTGGCGGAGCAGCGAAGGGAAAAACGCACCGAGCGAATCATTAAGCATCACAGCGTAGGCCACATTCGAAAATGCGGTACATAACCAGTAACCCCAGGCGATATTGAATCCGACATAGTTGCCGAATCCGGCCTGGGCATACTGGTATATCCCGGCATTGTACTGCGGGTATTTGTCACTAAGCCATTTGAATGCCATCACAAGTGGCAATATACCTGCCGCAGTGATTATCCATGCCAGAAAAACCGCCTGCGGCGATGCCTGTGCGGCCATATTCTGAGGCAGGTTATATATGCCTACACCTACCATAAGGCCGAACACAAGCGCTGTAAGTCCCCAGAATCCAAGTTTTCCTTTTGTAAGCATGCCGTGTCTGTTTTTGTGTCCTACATAGCGTAAAACCACGTTATATAACACTGCAGCCACCGGAGCTGTTCACTGCTGCCGGACGGCCTGCTAAAAAAATCGAGGCGCGCCATAAATGACACGCCTCGATTTTATACGGGGATATTATTGTTTCGTTTACTTGTTGTTCATGTCTTCGACAGTGCCAACTTCGGGGTCTACACCCCACTGCTGCTGGGCCAGACGGCGGTAGTTGTTGTATCGCCACCGGGCGTTTGCCTTGGCTGCTGCGAAGAGTTCGGCAGCTTCTTCGGGGTACTGCTTCTTGACGGTAGCGTAGCGTACCTCGCCCATAAGGAAGTCTTCGAACTTGTCCCACTGGGGTTCCTTGCTGTCGAGAGTGAAGGGGTTCTTGCCTTCTTCTTCGAGAGCGGGATTGTAGCGCCACAGGTGCCAGTAGCCGCATTCAACAGCCTTGGCTTCTTCCTGCTGGCTCTTGCCCATGCCCATCTTGAGGCCGTGGTTGATACAGGGCGAGTAAGCGATTACAATCGACGGGCCGTCGTATGCTTCTGCCTCGCGGATTGCCTTGAGGGTCTGAGCCTGGTCGGCGCCCATTGCAATCTGAGCCACGTATACATAGCCGTAGGTCGAAGCAATCAGACCGAGGTCTTTCTTGCGAATACGCTTGCCGCTGGCTGCGAACTTGGCGATAGCGCCCACGGGGGTTGCCTTGGAGGCCTGACCGCCGGTGTTGGAGTACACTTCGGTGTCGACTACGAGCACGTTGATGTTCTTGCCGCTGGCGAGTACGTGGTCAAGACCGCCGAAGCCGATGTCGTAAGCGGCACCGTCGCCGGTGATAATCCACTGCGAGCGTGCTACCAGGAAGCCTTTGTGCTCGAGGATTGCCTTGCAGATGTCGCAACCGCATGCTTCGCACAGGGGCACGAGCTTGTCGGCTACCTCGCGGGTTACTGCTGCGCTGTGACAGTTGTCGAGCCACTGCTGTGCGAGCGCCTTGATTTCGGCGGAGCACTGGCCGCAGTCGAGGGCAGCCTTCATCAGGTCATGGATGCGCTGGTGCATCTTTTCGGTGGCTATGGTCATGCCGAGGCCGAATTCAGCAAAGTCTTCGAAGAGCGAGTTGCCCCATGCCGGACCGTGGCCGGCGGCGTTGGTGGTATAGGGAGTCGAGGGAACCGAACCCGAGTAGATACTTGAGCAACCGGTGGCGTTGGCTACCATTTCGTGGTCGCCGAATAACTGGCTGATAAGTTTTACATAGGGAGTTTCGCCGCAACCCGAGCAAGCGCCGGAGAATTCGAACAGCGGAGTTGCGAACTGGCTGTTCTTTACATTCTGCTGAATGTCCACCAGGTGCTGTTTCGAAGCTACTTCTTTTACGCAGAAGTCCCATTCGGCCTGCTTTTCGAGCTGGGTTTCGAGGGGTTTCATCTGCAGAGCCTTCTCACCCTTCTTGCCGGGACATACATCCGCACAGTTGCCGCAGCCGAGGCAGTCGAGTACATCAACAGCCTGAATGAAGCGCATGCCGGTGAATGTCTTGCCGATAGCGGGCAGGGTCTGGTCTTCGGCCATTGGCGCCTTTGCCATTTCGTCGGCGTCGAGTACGAACGGACGGATAGCGGCGTGGGGGCATACATAGGCACACTTGTTACACTGGATGCAGTTTTCTTCGAGCCATTCTGGCACGAAAGCTGCCACACCGCGTTTTTCGTATGCTGCGGTGCCCTGCTGCCAGGTACCGTCGGGAATTGCCTCGAAGTCGCTTACTTTGAGCAGGTCGCCGTCCTGTGCATTGATGGGGAAAACGAGTTTGTTTACAAATTCGGGCGCATTGTTAGGCTTGGCCTCGTCGTCGGGCAGCTGAGCCCATGCGGGGTCAACGGCAAGCTGCTTGTACTCGCCGCCGCGGTCTACTGCCGCAAAGTTCTTGTCTACCACATCCTGGCCCTTCTTGCCATAGCTCTTTACGATGAATTTCTTCATCTGCTCTACAGCGAGTTCAACGGGAATAACCTCGGTGATGCGGAAGAATGCGCTCTGGAGGATGGTGTTGGTGCGGTTGCCCAGACCGATTTCCTGAGCTATCTTGGTGGCGTTGATGTAGTAAACGCTGATGTTGTGCTGTGCGAAATAGCGCTTAACCTTGTTGGGCAGGTTCTTGGCCAGTTCGTCGCCTTCCCAGATGGTGTTGAGCAGGAAGGTGCCGTTGTCGCGCAGACCGCGGGTAACGTCGTACATGTGCAGGTAGGCCTGTACATGGCATGCCACGAAGTTGGGGGTGTTCACCAGATATGTCGAACGGATTGGACGGTCGCCGAAACGCAGGTGCGAGCAGGTGAAGCCGCCAGACTTCTTGGAGTCGTACGCAAAGTATGCCTGGCAATATTTGTCGGTGTTCTCGCCGATAATCTTTACCGAGTTCTTGTTGGCGCCTACGGTACCGTCGGCACCAAGGCCGAAGAACTTGGCTTCGTAAGTCGAGGGGTCGCCGAGGGCAACTTCTTCCTTGAGGGGGAGCGAGGTGAAGGTAACGTCGTCGACGATGCCTACGGTGAAGTGGTCTTTGGGTTCGGGGAGTGCAAGGTTCTCGAACACGCCGATAATCAGGGCGGGAGTGGTGTCCTTCGAAGCCAGACCATAGCGTCCGCCTACAATCACGGGGGCGTCGGCTTTGCCGTAGTAGCATTCCTTGACGTCGAGATAGAGGGGCTCGGCGTTAGCGCCGGGTTCCTTGGTGCGGTCGAGTACTGCAATGCGCTTTGCTGTAGCGGGTACAGCGGCCAGGAAGTGCTTTGCCGAGAATGGACGATAGAGGTGAACAGCCACCATACCTACCTTTTCGCCTTTGGCCACGAGCGAGTCGATGGCTTCTTGGGCGGCCTGGGTAGCAGAGCCCATAACTATGATTACACGCTCGGCATCGGGTGCGCCGTAGTAGTTGAACAGGTGGTATTCGCGGCCTGTGATGGCGCTGATTTTGGCCATGTAGTCCTCAACGATGTCGGGTACTGCCTCATAGTGCTTGTTGCAGGCCTCGCGGTGCTGGAAGAAAACGTCGCTGTTCTCGGCCATGCCGCGTGCCACGGGCTTGTCGGGGGTAAGGGCGCGGCTGCGGAATTCGGCCAGAGCCTGACGGTCGAGCAGCGGTTCGAGATCTTCCTGCTCGAGGGTTTCTATTTTCTGGATTTCGTGCGAAGTACGGAATCCGTCGAAGAAGTTAACAAAGGGAATGCGCGATTTGATGGTCGCCAGGTGTGCCACACCCGACAGGTCCATTACTTCCTGAACCGAACCTTCGGCCAGCATGGCGAAACCGGTCTGACGCACCGCCATAACATCCTGGTGGTCGCCAAAGATGCTCAGTGCGTGCGAGGCGATTGTACGTGCCGACACATGGAATACAGTAGGAAGCATCTCACCTGCAATCTTGTACATATTGGGAATCATAAGCAGGAGGCCCTGAGATGCTGTGTAGGTGGTGGTGAGGGCGCCTGCCTGAAGTGAACCGTGAACGGCGCCTGCCGCACCGCCTTCTGACTGCATTTCCTGAACCAATACGGTTTCTCCGAAAATGTTTTTACGACCTGCGGCTGCCCATTCATCAACATACTCCGCCATGGTCGACGAAGGTGTGATAGGATAGATGGCTGCAACCTCCGAGAACATGTAGCTCACATGGGCGGCTGCCTGGTTACCGTCACAAGTCAAGAATTTCTTTTCTTTACTCATAGTGTTTGGTATTTTATACGAAATCTGTTTTCGAAATTCAATTATGCAAAGTTACTTATTTTTTTGAAACTGTGCAAATTTTCTAAATTCTTCAAGGCTGCCGTTGAATGTATTGAGATCGACGGCACCCTTTATGCCGCGCACACTTCCCCGGTGGCTGTGCTGCCACAGGCGCCAGGGGCTGCCGGTGGGCGGATCGGTAAACGAACATATCCACAGTTCAAGGTCGTCGAAACGGCGGTGCAGAAAGCGGGTGTAGCCGCTTTTGTTGGTGTATATGATTACCTGCAGCCCTTCGGCGCGCAGGCGGTCGACCATCACTGCCAGCCGGTCGATTACGTCGGCGGTGGTTACGTCGGGGGCGTTTTTCCATTCTTCCAGGTCGATTGCCACAGGCAGGTCGGGCCGTCGGCCTCCGAGGCCGTCAAGGAAGTTGTAGGCCTGGCGCAATCCGCTGACTTCGAAGCGGAAGAAGTGGTAGGCGCCTACACTGAGGCCGGCGGCGCGGGCAGCGTCGAAGTTGCGTGCGAAGCAGCTGTCCTGCCAGCGTCCGCCCTCGGTGGCTTTTATATAAACAAAGCTGACGGTGTCGGCGGCTACGGCGTTGAAGTCAATCTCGCCGTTGTGGTACGACACGTCGATGCCTTTGACCGGGTAGCGGCTGCGGTCGACGCTCACATGTGGCGGACGGCTGCTGCGGCTGTAGTAGCTCATCACGCCGAATATAAGCACTGCGGCGAGTGCCACTACGGCCATTCCTGTTATATTTACCCTGCCTGATTTCATCAATGTACTATTATGCTGCTGATTATATCCGCTCCGGCGGCACGGTTGAGTGCCTGTGTGAGCTGCGGCAGCGAGAACTGCAGTTCGGATTTAAGCGAAGCCGATATTATGAACACGTGCAGCTTGCCGTCTTCGACGTATCGCCGTGCAGTCTGCGAGTTTATCCACGGTCCCACCACCTCGGACCACAGATAGCAGATGCGCTGTTCGTCGAAGGTACGGAGCTGGCCGGAGGCCTCGATTGCCTCGCGGATAATGCTGTCGACTCGTTTTGCCTCGGTCTTTTTCATGGCTGCGGGGTGAATGTGCCGTTGTCGGCTCGCCACGAGGCGGTGCCTGCGGGCAGCGGGTCGGCGGCAAGTTTGGTATCGGTTATGAATATCTGGCCGAAGTCGCTGCGCGACACAACCTCCACTATGCGGCTCACGCGCCCGGCGTCGAGTTTGTCAAAGAGGTCGTCGAGCAGCAGCAGTGGGGTCACGCCGGTAGCCTGGCGCAGAAAGTCGTACTGTGCCAGCCTCAGGGCTATGGTGTATGATTTTGCCTGGCCTTGCGAGGCGGTGCGCCTCAGTGGCAGGCCGTTGAGTGTGAGGTCGAGTTCGTCGCGATGTGGTCCGGCCGATGTATGGTGCAGTATCGAGTCGCGGCGGCGGTTGTTATCCAGCAGTTGGTCGAGTGTGGTGCCGTCAGCCATGGCGCTGTGATAGGCTATGGTCACTTCCTCGCCTCCTTTGCCTGCAATATCGGCATGGTAGCGGCTGAATATGCCGGACAGTTCTTCGACGAATGCCGCGCGGCGCTTCACTATGGTTTCGGCGGCCATGGCCATAGGCAGTTCGACGGCCTGATACAGCACGGGGTCGCTTATTTCGTTGCGAAGCATGCTGTTGCGCTGCTCAAGCGCGTGGTTATAGCGCAACAGGGCATCGAGATACAGTGGGTCCGACTGAGATATAACCTGGTCGATGAAGCGTCGGCGGTATTCGGGGGCGCCTCCGGCGAGGTCCATGTCAGCCGGCGAACTGAGCACCAGCGGAAACGCGCCTATATGCTGGCTTACGCGCTGGTAGGCTTTGTCGCCTCGGCGGAGGGTCTTGCGCCGTCCGCCGCCCAGACTCAGCGTGAGGGCTTCGGGGGTGTCGCGCCGCAGATATTCGCCACGAAGCATGCTGAACTGCTCGCCGTCGGTTATAAGCGAGCTGTCGGGAACTCCGGTGTACGACTTGGCGAAGCTGAGCATGTACACGGCGTCGAGCAGGTTGCTCTTGCCCATGCCGTTGTTGCCCACCAGGCAGTTTATCTTTGGCGAGAAAGTCAGCGAGGCCTCCCGGATATTCTTGAAGTTGGTTATGTTAAGCGCGTTCAGTAACATTATGCCGGAGTGTTTGCGATGTTGGCGCTCTGCATTTCCACAAGGCGCCGATAGTGGCCGCCGAGGGCCATCAGTTGCTCATGGGTGCCCTGCTCTACTATCTCGCCTTCGTGCATCACGCATATAATGTCGGCTTCGCGTATAGTACTGAGCCGGTGGGCAATAACCAGTGTGGTGCGGTCGGCCATCAGGCGGTCGAGGGCCTGCTGTACCAGCTTCTCGCTCTGTGTGTCGAGGGCCGATGTGGCTTCGTCGAGAATCAGCAGGGGCGGATTTTTGAGTATTGCGCGGGCAATGCTTATACGCTGGCGCTGTCCGCCGCTGAGCCGGCATCCGCGGTCGCCTATGTTGGTGTCGTAGCCCTCGGGGCTTTCCATTATAAAGTCGTGTGCGTTGGCAATGCGGGCGGCGCGCTCCACATCCTGCATGGTGGCTCCTTCCACGCCAAATGCTATATTGTTGAAGAAGCTGTCGTTAAAGAGTATTGCCTCCTGGTTTACATTGCCCATAAGCGAGCGCAGTCCGTGAACACTCAGGCTGCGGATGTCGGTGCCGTCGATGCTTACCGAGCCGCTGTCTACGTCGTAGAAGCGCGGTATCATATCGGCAAGGGTGCTCTTGCCGCTGCCCGACTGGCCCACCAGGGCCACTGTAGCTCCGGCCGGAATGGTAAGGCTGATATTTCGCAGCACCGGACGGGTGTCGTAGCTGAAGCTTACATTTTTCAGTTCTATGCAGCTGTTGAGCAGCGGCAGCTCGGCGGGTCTGTCGGGGTCGGCAATGGGGTTGGGGGTGCCGAGAATCTTGTCGACACGTTCCATCGAGGCCAGACCTTTCTGTATGGCGTACATGGCTTTGCTGAGTTCCTTCGCCGGATTTATGATGCTGTAGAACATTATCATATAATATATGAACGAGGCAGCTTTCATGCCGGAATAGCCGCCTAAAATCAGCGAGCCGCCGAACCACAGCACAATGGCAATGGCAGTGGTGCCCAGCAGTTCGCTCATGGGGTGCGCCAGAGCCTGGCGGCGCGCCACCTGGTTGCTGAGGCGGTAAAAGCGCTGATTCTCGCGGCGGAAGCGGTGCTGAACTTTATCTTCGGCGTTGAAGGCCTTGATTATACGCAGGCCGCCCAGAGTTTCCTCTATGTTGCTCATAAGCACGCCCCACTGGTTCTGGGCCTCGAGCGATGTGCGTTTGAGTCGTTTGCCCACCTTGCCCATGGCCATGCCGGCTATAGGCAGGAGTACCAGCACAAACAGTGTCAGCTGCCACGATATGGCTATCATAGCGCCCAGACAGCAGATTATCATCACCGGGTTTTTGAACATCATGTCGAGCGACGACATGATTGAGTTTTCGATCTCAGCCACGTCGCCGCTCATACGGGCCATTACATCGCCTTTGCGCTCGGCGGTAAAGAAGCCTATGGGCAGACGGGTTATCTTTTCATACACCCAGTTGCGCAGGTCGCGTACTATGCCTGAGCGGAGCGGAATTATGCAGTAGCTGCTCATGTAGGTGGCTCCGGTCTTGAGCATGGTCATCACCACCAATGCCAGTGCCAGCCAGGCCAGTGTGGTGCTGGCGCCATGGGTGCTTATCATCTGCTGGGTGTAATAGTAGAAGTTGTTCACAGCCACATCCTTGATGGAGTTGCCGTGACCCAGTGGCATGTAGGCGTACACATCCTCCTTGATCTGGAACAGCATTTCCAGAATGGGTATTATAAGGGCGAAGGAGAAGAGGGTGAGAATGGCGGCCAGGATATTGAAAAATATGTTCAGCGCCAGATATTTTTTGTACGGAGGCACAAAGCGCCTCAATAGTCGGAACAGTTCTTTCATTCTTCTTCGTCGGGATGCTTAAGATAATATTGTTCGAGCATTGGAGCAATGTCGAAGTAATAGCGCTGGGGTGTTGCGTCGTTTTTCTTGGCGGGGCGCCCGTCGAGCACGTCGAATGCAGGCTCCTCGAAGCAGTGTCCGGTCGATACTATGCCCGAGAGGTTAAGGAAGTCGTATTCATGACGCGGATATACCACCACCCACGCGTTCTGCGCGTCGGCTCCGGTGCCGCTTTTGGCTATTACTTTGAGTATGTGGTTGAGTTTATATTGCCAGATTCTGGAGAGGTCGTACTTGCCGTTGAGTTCGTAGACATAAATCAGGTTTGTGAGCTGCTGCAGGTCTACCGGATTGTCGAGTATCGCCACTCTTGCATAGTCAAGAATCTTGTTGCGGTCGCTGCGGTTCTTCTCGGGTTTGGCGTATATCGTAGCGAGGGCCTCGAGCTCGCCCGGATGCACAGGTTTGCGATAGGGGTCGTAGTCTTCCTGAAACAGAGTGCCGTAGTAAAAGTACTGAAAGTCGACACTGCTCATGACGGTGTCGTTGGCAAGGAAGCGTTTGAGCAGCTTGGGATAGTAGTACGGCGATGCGGGGTCGCACGAGGCACTGCGTATGGAGTCAAGCGCCGGACGCCCCAAAACGGTCTTTGCCGCACCGTCTGTGGCCCCGCTTACCGGCATCGAAAAAAATATTAAAGAAAGTAAAGCGAGTATAACGGATTGTATAAATTTCATTGAATTGTACTTTAGAGAGGGGAAAATCGGACCTTCCGGCCCCCGAAAGTGCCCATTTGGCATACTTCTGCCACAAATTTACAAAAAAAATACCGTATGGGCAAATTCCGCCAATACGGGACACACACAGCTTTTTGAATTTGCCAATACGGTATTTTTTGCGTAATTTTGTAGCATGAAAAGAATATATATAGTCGCGGCTGTCGCAGCGGCTGCTTTTTCAAGCATGGCAACCTCTCCGGTTGATTTGCAGTACTCGGCATCGCTGGAACTGAACGCCTCGACCGGACGTACCGCGCCATACATGATAGGTTCGTGGAAAAACGGACGTATCCCCTACAAAAACAGCGCCTTGCTCGACCTTGGCGTAACGAAGGAGCTTGACCTCGGCAAGCGTTTCGACTGGAGTGCCGGAGCAGAGGTGCTTACCGGCTGGCAGCACTCGCTTACTTTCGACCGATACTTCGCCGATAATAAAACCTGGGGCACCAGCACCATGACTCCGCCAAGGATATGGCTCCAGCAACTTTATGCCTCGGTGAAATACCGCGGTGTGTTTCTGCAGGCAGGTATGAAGGACCATGAGTCGCTGATTCTGCCCGACGACCTCTCCAGCGGCGACATAACCCTGAGCAACAACGCTCGTCCGGTGCCGGAAATATGCGCCGGATTCGTCGACTTCCAGGACATTCCGCTCACTGATGGCTGGGTGCAGATAAACGGTCGGATAGGCTACGGACGCTTTATGGACGACGGCTTCGACCGCACACAATACAACCATTACAACTGGGTAATTGCCGAGGACGTGTACTACACCTACAAGCGCTGCCACTTCCGAACCAAACCGTCGCAGCCTCTCAGCATCACCGTGGGCATGCAGGCCGCAGGACAGTTCGGCGGAAAATCGTATATGTACAGCCGGGGTAAACTCGTCGACACCCGCGACCGCGGATTACGTCTGCGTTATCTCTGGGATATGTTTTTTCCCTGGCAGGGCAACGGCGACAGCTATTACGAGGGCAACTCGCTCGGAAGCTGGGACTTCAAGGCCCGCTACCGTCTGCCCGACGAAAGTGAACTCAGTTTCGCCTTCGAATGGCCGTGGGAAGACGGCTCGGGCATAGGCAAACTCAACGGCTGGGACGGTCTATGGGGCATATACTACAGCCGACCCGGACGCCATCTGATAAGCGGCGTAGCCTTAGAGTACCTCGACTTCCGCAACCAGAGCGGCCCGCTGCACTACGCACCCGGCGACCATACCGACACCGACATAACGGCCTCGGCCACCGGTGGCGACAACTACTACAACAACGACGTGTACAGTGCCTACGACAACTACGGGCTCTCGCTCGGCACTCCCTTTCTGGTGTCGCCGCTCTATAACGCCGACGGCTATCCGGCTTATCTGTACACCCGCAGCCGCGGATTCCACGCCGCCTTAAAAGGCTGTGCCGGCTACGAGGTCGACTACAGGCTGATGCTCAGCTGGCAGGAAGCATGGGGCAACGGACGACTGCCGCGCACCACGGCCCTGCACAACACCTCCATGATGGCCGAGGCCCGCTGGAACGCCGAACGAATCACACCCGGCCTGAGCCTATGCGTTCAGGCGGCCTTCGACTCGGGCAACCTGCGGGGCGATAATTTCGGCGCCTACATATCTGTGAAATACCAAGGCAACCTCACATTCAAAAAATGAAATCTCTACGCATATTCCTGCCCGTGCTGCTCGCATTCATAGCCATGGGCTGCACACATAACGACGGCGACATAGGCCCCTGGTTCGGCTCCTGGGCCATGCCCGCGATGACTGTCGACGGCGACACTCCCGCCGGATTCGACCCCGCTGCCACAGTGTGGGAATTCCAGTCGGAGGTAGTGCGCATAGGGCTGCTTGACGACCGCCACGACTTCGCCGCCACCGCCTGGGGCACATGGCGCGAAGCCGACGGACGGCTGTATCTCGATTTTACCCACGGTAACGGCGAGTACACCGCTCCGGCATGGCTGCTGATGGAGCCCGGCAAAGTGCTCGACCTCACCATTGTGGAACGCGAAAACCGCCGCATGGTACTCCGATACATAACCCCGGAGGGTGAGTCCGTTGTTTACACCCTTAAGAAAACCTGGTAAAAATGATTGATATAAACAAACCCGTACTGGTGACCGGCGCCGACGGCTTTATCGGCAGCCACCTCACCGAACTGCTCCTCAGCCAAGGATACCGCGTTCGCGCCCTGGCACAGTACAACTCGTTCAACTCCTGGGGCTGGCTCGAGCAGGTACAGCATCCCAATCTGGAAGTGGTATGCGGCGATGTGCGCGACCCCAATTTCTGCCGTACCATCTGCCGCGGTGTAGGCACCGCCTTCCATCTGGCGGCCCTCATTGCCATACCTTTCAGCTACGTGGCGCCCGACAGCTACGTCGACACCAATGTCAAAGGCACCCTCAACATGTGTCAGGCAGCCCGCGACGAGGGCCTCGACCGCCTTGTGGTGACTTCGACCAGCGAAGTCTACGGCACCGCCATGTACGTGCCCATCGACGAGAATCACCCGCGCCAGCCGCAGTCGCCATACTCGGCTACCAAAATCGGCGCCGATGCAATTGCCGAGAGCTTTTACCTCAGCTTCGGACTGCCCGTGGTCATCGCCCGCCCCTTCAACACCTACGGCCCCCGTCAGAGCGCACGCGCAATCATACCTACAATCATAACCCAGATTGCCGCCGGCGAGCGCCGGATTAAAGTAGGCGACCTTACTCCTACACGCGACTTCAACTTCGTTACCGACACCGCCCGCGGGTTTGTGGCCCTGGCCAATGCCGAGGGCATCGAAGGACTCAACATCAACATTGCCACCGGTACCGAAATAAGCATGGCCGACACCCTGCGCACCATAGCCCGGCTGATGGATTCTGAGGTGGAATGGGTTACCGACCCGGCCCGTCTGCGCCCCGGCAAAAGCGAGGTACGGCGCCTATGCGGCGACAACAGCGTGATTTCAGCGCTCACCGACTGGCGTCCGCAAGTAAGCATAGAGGAAGGGCTGCAGCAAACCATCGAGTGGTTTATCAAACCCGAAAACCTGGCCATGTACAAGGCCGGCATATATAACGTATAAACCATAACCGACGCCGATGAGAATAACCGTCGCAACCGGCACACGCGCCGACTGGGGACTGCTGTCGCCCTTGGCCCGGGCTCTCGACAAGCTGCCCGGATTCGACGTGAGCATACTTGCCACCAACATGCACCTGCTGCAGCAGTTCGGCAACACGCTGTCTGAAATCGAGGCCGACGGCTTTGATGTGGCCGCACGTGTGCCCATGCCGGGAGGCGACACTCCGGCCGACCGAGCCGTGGCCATGGGGGTATGTCTGGAGGGCTCGGCCCGCGAACTGGCCCGGCTGCAGCCCGACCTGCTGCTTATTCTGGGCGACCGCTACGAGATGCTGGCCATAGCCTCGGCGGCCACCATGCTGGGTATTCCGATTGCGCACCTCCACGGCGGCGAACTCACCTACGGAGCCATCGACGACAATATACGCCACGCCATAAGCAAGCTCTCGGCTCTGCACTTCACTTCAACCGAGAAGGCCCGCCAACGCCTCATAGCCATGGGCGAACAGCCCTCGAGGGTGATAAATACCGGTGCCATAGGAGTGTGGAATTTCTGCAATTTCACGCCTATGCCAAAAACTGAACTCGAGGCATCGCTGGGGATAAGCCTCGACCGCCCCACTCTGCTGGCGACATTCCACCCCGCCACTCTCGACCCCGCCGACCCGACATTACGCTGCCGCGCCATGCTCGAGGCCCTCGACAGCTTTGCCGACCGGCAGCTGATTATCACCTACCCAAACAATGACCCGCGCTCACAAGGCATCATCAACGAAATCGAGGCATATACCGCAGCAAATCCACAGCGGGTACTGACGGTACGCTCGCTTGGTCTGCGCCGCTACCAGTCGATTCTGCCATACGTCGGGGCTGTGATAGGCAACAGCAGCAGCGGCATACTCGAAGTGCCGTCGGCCGGCATTCCTACAGTAAACATAGGCTTGCGCCAGGACGGACGCGACCGCGCTCCCTCGGTAATCGACTGCGGCGACAGCGCCGACGACATCCGCCGTGCAATAGCCCGCGCGCTCAGCCCTGAATTCCGCGCCATCGCGGCAAAGGCCTGCAACCCATACTACCGCCCCGACACGCTCGCGCTTATGGTCGAAGCCATAAAGTCCTGCGACCCCGAGGCCCTGAAAACTAAAAAATTCCACCATATATGCACCGACCGTTGATAATAATACCGGCCCGCGGAGGCAGCAAGGGGATTCCCCGCAAGAACATACGCCTGCTCGACGGCAAGCCTCTGATTGCCTACAGCATCGAAGTGGCCAAAGCGGTGGCCGCCGACACCGCCGACATAATACTCAGCACCGACGACGCCGAGATTGCACGGGTCGGACGCGAATGGGGCATAGAGGTACCGTACTCCCGTCCGGCCAAACTCGCCGACGACACCACCGGCACCCGCGAGGTGCTGCTGCACGCCATGGACTGGGCCGACAGCCGTGGCATGACTTACGACTGTGTGCTGCTGCTGCAGCCTACATCGCCCCTGCGGACTGTGGCCGATGTGGAGGCTGCCTTGAAACTGTACCGACCCGACATCGACATGGTGGTGAGTGTGATGCCAACGGCGGCTAATCCATACTACGACTGCTTCGAAACCGATACCGACGGCTTTCTGGGAATATGCAAAGGCCCCGGTACCTATACCCGCCGCCAGGACGCCCCCGAGGCCTGGCAATACAACGGAGCGGTATATGTAATCAATCCGGCCTCACTGCGACAGATGCCCATGGGATGCTTTGCGCGGCGTGTGCCCTCGGTAATGCCTCGCGAAAACAGCATTGACCTCGACACCCCGCTCGACTGGACCATAGCCGAAGCTATAATCAACGCACGAAAATGAATACCGAAAAGTACCTCATACCGGGCAGGGCAATGATGCTCGAGGCCCTGGCACGCCTGAACGACCTCTCGGGAGGCGCCATGACTCTGTTTGTCGTCGACAGCAACGGCTGCGTGCGGGGCTCGCTCACCGACGGCGACGTGCGCCGGGCCCTTCTGGCCGGCATGCCGCTGGAATGTACCGTCGACCGGGCCGCTCGACACGATTTCCGCTTTCTGCGAGCCGGCAAACCGGATGTGGAGTTGATTCGCGACTGCCGAAGGCGCGGCCTGCGGCTGCTGCCCGAGCTCAATGCCGACGGCACCCTCAGGCGGATAATCAATCTCGACCACACCTCGAACCTGCTGCCAATGGGCGCAATACTCATGGCCGGCGGTCGCGGCGAGCGCCTGCGCCCACTTACACTGGCCACGCCCAAGCCGCTGCTGCAAATCGAGGGCAAAGCCATCATCGACTATAATATCGAGGCCCTTGCAGCTGTGGGAATCGACAACATTACAGTGACCACACGCTATCTGGCCGAGCAACTCGACGACCACTTTGCGGCGCCGGTAGCCGGTGTGAATGTGCGCACGGTTCGCGAAGACCGTCCGCTCGGCACCATCGGAGCAGTAAGCCTCATCGACCTGCCGCCTGCCGGCTGTACTCTGGTGATGAACTCCGACCTCCTTACCACAATATCATTCGAAGACATGTACATACACCACCGCAAATCGGAAGCGGCAGTCACAATCGCCACAGTGCCCTACCAGGTGTCGGTGCCGTTTGCTATACTGACCACCGAAGGCGACCGTGTGACAGGTCTGGAGGAGAAACCGTCGTACGCCTACTTCGCCAACGCCGGCATATATATTTTCAACAACCGTATTCTGCGCAGCGTGGACTCCGACCGCCCCACCGACGCTCCCGACCTGATTGCGCGCGCAATAGCCGGTGGCGAGAAAGTAAGCTACTTTCCCATCAACGGCACCTGGCTCGACGTGGGCACCCCGGCTGACTTCGCCCAGGCCTCGGAGCTGATGCGCCACCATATTAATTTCAGCCGACGCTGAAAAAAAACACATTTTTATTGTTATATCAACGGGCAGCGGTCACAGCGCCACCCCGTCATACCACTACAACACTAACAGACTACATACAATGGCAGACTCAAACTTCATAGATTATGTAAAGATACTTTGCCGCTCGGGTAAGGGCGGCGCCGGCTCGCGCCACTTCCACCGGGCCAAATATGTGCCCAAGGGCGGCCCCGACGGCGGCGACGGCGGTCGCGGCGGCCACATCATACTGCGCGGCAACGCCAACATGTGGACCCTGCTGCCACTGAAGTACCGACGCCACATATTCGCAGGCAATGGCCAGAGCGGGGGCGCCGGACGCAGTTTCGGCAAGGATGGCGACGACGTGATAATCGAAGTGCCCTGCGGCACTGTGGTGTTCGATGCCGAAACCGGCGAATTTCTCTGCGAAGTGACATCCGACGGCGAGGAAGTGAAGCTGCTCAAAGGCGGCAGGGGCGGTCTGGGCAACTGGCACTTCAAAAGCGCCACCAACCGCACTCCGCGCTATGCCCAGCCCGGCGAGCCGGCCATAGAGCGCTCGGTAATTCTGGAGCTGAAGATGCTTGCCGACGTGGGTCTGGTAGGCTTCCCCAACGCCGGCAAATCCACTCTGCTGTCGGCAGTATCGGCTGCGCGGCCCAAAATCGCCGACTATCCCTTCACCACCATGGAGCCGCAGCTTGGCATTGTAAGCTACCGCGACAACCGCTCCTTTGTAATGGCCGACATTCCCGGTATAATCGAAGGTGCCTCGGAAGGCAAAGGTCTTGGTCTGCGATTCCTCCGTCATATCGAGCGTAACGCCGTACTGCTGTTTCTGGTGCCCGCCGATGCCGACGATATCGTTGAGCAATATAACATACTGCTCAACGAACTGCAGCAGTTCAACCCGCAGCTGGCCGACAAACACCGCATTCTGGCAATCAGCAAAAGCGATATGCTCGACCAAGAACTGATGGACGAGATAGCCCAAACGCTGCCCGATGACGTGCCCTACGTGTTCATATCGTCAGTAACAGGCCAAGGCATCACCGAACTCAAAGACACCCTCTGGCGCGCCATAACCGACGACTCCAACCGTCTGGCGACACCCGACATCGTACACCGGCCGCTCGACGGCCATCACCGCGTACGCGAGGAAGACGAATTCATTTTCAAATACGAGCCAACCGAGGAAGAACTGGCTGAGGAAGCCGAAGACTTGCGCCAGATTTCGCCGGATAGCTGGGGCGAGGACTATGATGACGACGACTTCTATCCCTGGGACGAAGACGTCGAGGAAGAAGACAACAAGCAATAATACCTCACCAGACAAGCCATGACCGTATCGGAACTCAACAGACATATAATAGCCACGCTTACGCCCGTACTGGGCCCGGGCGAGGCCAGGTCTGCCGCCCGCATTATATGGGACGACGTGCTGCACTATACTCCGGCACAGACTGTGATTCGCGGTGACCACCGACTCGAACCTTTCACACAGGAGAACATCGACGAACTGCTGCGAAGGGTATGCGCAGGCGAGCCGCTCCAATACGCCATAGGCACCGCACGCTTTATGGGCATGGACCTGAAAGTGACACCCGACACCCTGATTCCGCGCCCGGAAACGGCCGGGCTGGTCGACCTTATCACCGACCGCTTCGGACAGCGAGCCGACCTGCGGGTGCTCGACGTTGGTACCGGCAGCGGCTGCATAGCCCTGGCCCTCAGCAGGGCGCTTAAGTTTGCCGACATCGACGCCATGGACATATCGCAACCGGCTCTGGATGTGGCCCGCGAGAACGCTGAAACCCTCGGCTGCAATATCAATTTCATACGGGCCGACGCCCTGCAGCTCCCCAGCGGTGGTCTGAGTGAAGTGAGGACATCCCCTCAGAGTTACGACATAATAGTAAGCAACCCGCCATATGTACTCGACTCCGAGGCCACCGAAATGGATGCCCGCGTACTCGACCACGAGCCCAAGACGGCCCTTTTCGTGCCCGACAGCGACCCGTTGAAATTCTACCGGCCCATAAGCGAATACGCTCGCAAGGCACTGCGCCCCGGCGGCATGCTATTCTTTGAAATCAATCCCAAGGAGGCGGCGGCAATGTCGAAGCTGCTCTGCAGCCTCGGCTTCGTCAATGTAGAGATACTCAACGACTATCTTGGCCGCAAACGTTTTGCCACCGCCGCAGTATGATACAGCGAAAGCCACTCACACCCGAGCGTGCACTGGTGCGCGCCGAAGAACTCTGCGTACGCGCCGAACGCTCCTCGGGCGAGATAATGAAAAAACTCAGGCAGTGGGGCCTTACAGCCACTGATGCCGAAAAAATAACAACCTCGCTGATACAGCGCCGTTTTATCGACGACCGCCGTTTCTGCGAGGCTTTCGTGCGCGACAAAGTGAACTTTGCGCGCTGGGGGCGCCGCAAAATTGCTATGGCCCTGTATGAGAAAGGCGTGGACCGCGACATCAGCGCCGAAGTCCTCGCCTCGATTGACCCGGAACGCTACGAAGAAAACCTGCGCCACATAATGGATGTAAAGCGCCGCTCCATAGTCGGGCCCGACACTTTCGAGGGCCGCACCAAACTGTTCCGTTTCGCCGCCTCGCGCGGTTTTGAACCCGAACTTATCAAGAAATTTATCTGATTACCACTTTTTCAACCTTGCTGCCCAGGCGGCGTACGAATATGCCGTTTGCAGGCTCGGCCACACGTACACCCTGAAGGTTGTAGTACTCCACAGGAGCGTTTTCAGAACCGTCGACGGCTACGTCCGATACTGCGGTCTGCATGCCTGCGGGCAGTTTTACCTTGGCTGCAAGTATACCCCAGTTAGCAGGCGCGGCGCTGTCCTCACTTCCTAACATCCCGAATGTCCTGTTGCCACGGGCCGTAAGATAGCATACACCGTTGGCGGCGTCGTAGGCAGAGGTCTGTAATAAAGGAGCACCACCCTTGGTTATAAGGTTGAACTCGCCATCGAGATCTGCCACCAATGTGGCAGCATCGTAACGGCGCATGAACACACCCACGTTGGCATTCATTACATAACCGAGTACATATATGTTGTCCGGCTTCTCCGGATTGGCTATCACGCTCATATAACCGGTAAGGCCGGTTTTGGCGAACGCACCGCCCTGACAGAACTCATCGTCGCGGCTGTTGCGGGCGGCAAGCCAGTCGCCGGTAGCGGCATCGAGCTTCACTACAAAGCCTTCGCGCAACGTGCCCTGGGTGGATGTAATGAATTTAGTGTCATCGTCGGGGTCGGAGAATTTAAGGTTGTACTGGCCTACGAACCACAGCGCGCCCCCTACATATTCAAGGCCGCAGTTCTGCAGCGCGTTTCGGCCTGCGACCTGCTCGCCGGGGAAACATTTGGCCCACTGCACCTGCAGGTCGGTATCGGCGCAAAGCACAAGCGGACTCATTATCGACGAGGGTTTCAGCACCTTGCCAGCGGCCTTGAGTTCACTGCCGTCGCCGATGATATAGCCCTGGGCGAACAGTTTGCCGCCGGCATATTTCAGTTTGCTGCAATAAGCTACTGTGGCAGTACCCTCGAGGGTAAGCGAGTTACGGTAGTAGCCCTGCTTGTTGAGGCCCAGCAAAAGGAAGTCGCCGCATGCGGTCTGAGAGTCGCCGGTCCAATTGGCGGTATTTACGGGCACAAAAGTTTCAGAGCCGCCCTCGGCCTTTGCCACAGTGAGCGGATTACGGTAGTTCAGTGCCACGTAGATATTGTCATCGGCATCCACAGCCACCTCACCTACGTTGAAAGTATCGGCCCAGAAGTCGGAATAGGCTCCTCCGGCAGCGCCAGCCCCGGGTTCGGTACTGAAATCCATCATACGCACCCATTCGATCCGGCCGGCGGAGCTTACCTTGGTAACCATCATACGGTAGTAGCGGCGGTCGCAGGTCCACTCAACCGTGGTTTCAGTGCCGTTGGCATCGAAAAGGCTGATATTGCGGTCAAGCATTCCGTCGGTGTGGCGTACTTTGGTAACTACCACACAGCCGCCGTCTGAAGTCAGCGCTGTTCCGCCGGCATTATTGGCGAAGTCACCGCTATTGCTGTACACTACCCAGAGTTTCTCGCCGTCGGCGTTTGTTTTCAGCAAGGTAAAATTATTATTCTGCGAGTTACCGGCATCGTAAAGGGCGCCGGTATAGATGGGCGAGCCGTCGAAAGATACTTCCGGAGCAGCAGCTGTGCTGCCATTGGTCCCGAACCAGTAGACGTCGCCGTCGGAATTCACGCTTACAGATGTAGACTGGTCGCCGGCAGTTGTAGAGCCATCGATAAGCTTACCCCATTCAACAACAGGACTACTCTGGGCAAAAGCACACATAGTCAGCGACATGGCAAAAAAGCCGAGTAATTGTTTCTTCATAATTTACTTTGTTTTGATTTTTCGCACTGCAAAATTACAACCCGCCATAGAAACACGAAATACCCTTTTTTGATGATTTTGCCAATCGCGCCCGGAACAAAATTACCCGATTGAGAGTATTTCACACTTTTTTCAATGATTGTAACTTTGCAATGTAAAATCATGCGAAAATCAAATTTACTAATATTAATTTCATCCATATTGTCGGGCTACGGCACGGCATATGCCACAGAGCCACAGATCGAGGACATTGACACTCTTTCCATACCCGATCTGTCAGAAGCAATCGTGCTGGGCGAAGTAACCGTAACCGCCCGCGAGAGTCAAGGCATAACCAGCAGTTCGCGTATCGACCGTTCGGCCATGCAGCATCTGCAGCCCACCAGTTTCAGCGACCTGCTGGAATTGCTGCCGGGCAACATCAGCCAGACTCCCGACATGGGCAAGGCCAACACCATTACCCTGCGTGAAACCGGCGCAATAAACGCCACCGGCGCCAAATCAGATCATTCCGACGACTATGCAATCACGTCGCTGGGTACTCTGTTCATAGTTGACGGCGCCCCGATGAGCGGCGATGCCGACATGCAGTCGGTGCCTTCGGCCTCCGCATCGGGCCCCGAAAGCAAACGCTCGGTCACAAACCGCGGAGTAGACATGCGCACTCTCTCAACCGACGACATAGAATCGGTGGAAATAGTGCGCGGTATACCATCGGCAGAGTACGGCAACCTGACATCGGGTATGGTGAATATAAAACGCGTGCGCCGCGCCACTCCCTTCACCGGCCGCTTCAAGGCCGATGAATACAGCAAACTGTTTTCTATAGGTAAAGGCGTGGCACTCGGGCGCCAGCTAATCAATGCCGACATGGGGTATCTTGATTCAAAATCCGATCCTCGCGACAACCGCGAGAACTACAAGCGAGTGAACGGTTCGCTGCGCGCTCGCCTTTCTTTCGGCAGCGATTCGTCGGCCATACGTACCGAATGGAACCTCGGCGCCGACTTCACCGGCTCGTTCGACAATGTAAAACCCGACCCTGACCTGAACTACAACCGTATCGACGAGTTCGAGAGCGCCTACCGGCGCCTGAGCTTAAACTCGGCGCTCACGTTCATCACTCCACGTATAAAATGGCTTAAATGCGTAAGCCTCAATGCCTCGGCAAGCTATCAGACCGACCGCCTCACCCGCCGCAAGCAGGTGGCTCCGCAACGCGCCTCGGTGGCCCCCGGCGGCATGGACGAAGGCGTACACGACAGTCACTACCTGCCGGGCGAATACATAGCCGACTTTGTAAGCGACGGGCGCCCGATGTCGCTGTTCGTGAAACTGCGTGGCGAGGGTTCGCGCAGCCACGGCATATTCACACACAGCTACAAGGCCGGTGCCGATTTGCAGACCGACAAAAACTTCGGCCGCGGCCAGGTGTACGACCTGCAGAGGCCTCTGAGCGCCGCCTGGACAACCCGGCCGCGTGAGTTCCGCTCAATTCCGGCTCTGAACATATTCTCGGCCTACGCCGAGGATTATGTGAAGCTGAACTTCGGCGGCAGCCACTCGCTCGAACTTCAGGCCGGCATACGCACACAGCAACTTGCCGGCCTCGACAGCCGCTACTGGCTGGCCCACCATGTTTACGCCGACCCGCGTGTGAACGCCGTGTACAACATCCCCTCGTTCGAACTCGGCGGCAGCCCCATGCGCCTGCTCGCCGCAGGAGGTTTCGGCCTCACCACCAGGATGCCGACCGTCGACTATCTGTTTCCGCAGCTGCATTACAACGACATAATACAGCTCAACTACTACGACACATCCAATCCCGCGGAATACAGCCGTGTAAGTCTGCGCACCTATGTCGCCGACCCCACCAACTACGGGCTGCGTGCGGCCCGCAACCGCAAATGGGAGGTACGCCTCGGCGCCGACTGGAAAGGCATCCGTGTATCGGTTACTTTCTTCCGCGAGAACATGAATTCGGGTTTCCGCTATTCGGCCGTGTACGACAGCTACGCCGTGCGGCGCTACGATGCCTCGGGCATAGTGCCCGGCTCGCTCAGCGCTCCCCCCGACCTGGAAAGCCTGCCTTACGCCGATGTACGCATCCTCGACGGTTACCGCCGCGTGACCAACGGCAGCCGCATCGACAAGAGCGGTATCGAATATCAGATCAATACCGTACGCTGGGAGCCCCTGCACACCTCGCTGATTATCAGCGGCGCCTGGTTCCGCAGCCGCTATTCAAACTCGCAGATGCTGTTCACCACCGTAAACGATGTGGTGGGCGGTACTGCAGTAAGCGACTGCTATGTCGGCCTCTATCAGACCGATGAAGGACGTGTTAACCAGCAGTTCAACACCAACTTTATGTTCGATACACAGATACCGCGCTGGGGCCTGCTGTTTTCCACCTCGGTACAGTGCATGTGGTTTGTGAAAACACGCCAGCTACGCGAGGAAGGAGTTCCAGTGCAGTACATCGCCGCCTCCGACGGCCTGCTCCACCCCTACACCGAGGCCGACCGCAACGACCTGATGCTGCAGTATCTGGTGCGCAACTTCAACGAAGCCGCCTTCCGCACACAGTCGGTGCCGCCGGCAATATACCTCAACCTCAAGGCCACAAAACAGATAGGCAGCCGGCTGCGTATCTCGGCCTTTGTCAACCGCATTATCGATTATCTGCCCGAGTATCAGAGCAACGGCCTTATGATACGCCGTCTGTCGGATGTTTACTTTGGCATGGAAGCAAATATAACATTATGAAATACCTGCATCTGCTTTTAATAGCTGTTCTGCTGTGCGCCTGCGAGGACAAGTTTGCCGACGACAGCGCATCGCGCACCACACTGCATGTGGAGCTCGAGATGCCGCAGCTACCTGAAGGTGCCGAAATAGGCAACCCTCTTATCACAGTATTCAACATCAGTACCCGGACCACGGCCACATACACTCCGCAGAGCGAGATTCTGCTGCTACCGGGGCTCTACGACATCAGCTACAGCGCCACCGTAAATGTGCCCGACGCGACATCGTCGACCCTGCGCGGCCTAAGCGCGTCGGTACAGGTAGGCGGCACCGAGCAGACCGTGGCGATAAAGCTCTACAACAATATCGACACGGACGACCTGATTATATCGGAAGTATTCTTCGCCGGCACCCTGCAGAGGTCAGGCATCCAGTATTATGGCGATGACTACATAAAACTATACAACAATACCGACCATGTGATTTATGCCGACGGCATAACACTGTTTGAATCGCGTTTCCATACCACGGAGAAACGCGACTATGCCCCCGACATAATGGACGAGGCCATGACCGTACAGGCACTCTACACTGTGCCAGGAAACGGCACCGACGTACCGGTGCAGCCCGGCGAGTCGCTGCTGCTGTGCGACACCGGCATTGACCACCGTGTGGCCAATCCCAACTCGTTCGACCTCAGCAATGCCGATTTCGAGTGGTACGACGTCAGCACCCAGCCAGGCGCACTCGACATCGACGGGCCTGTGCCCAATCTCGACAAATGGTACTGCTATACAAAATCGTTCTGGCTGCTGCACAACCGTGGATTCAAGGCCTTCGGCATAGCACGCATACCGTTAGAACGTGATACCTATCTCAAAGATTATCTCTACACTTACAACTACATACAGGTGACGGTGGCTGGTGACTTTCCCATGAGCCAGAGCGCCTACCGGCTGCCGAACGAGTGGATTGTCGATGTGGTGAACTGCTCGGTCGACGCACTCTACGCCTGGAACGTATGTTCGCCGCAGCTCGACTGCGGCTACACCGCCTGCGGCACCATCGACGCAGACAAGACCCGCTACTTCCACAGCGTGCGCCGTAAACTGCTGTATATGACTGACGACGGACGCGCGGTACTGAAAGACACCAACAACTCAACCGAGGACTTCAACCGCATGTGCGTACCCTCGGAAATCGAGCTGCAGGGCACCGCCACCGACTCGCAGGGAACTCCGTGTTCAACCCGTACCTACGACGGCGTAACACCCATGCCATGAGAAAAGCGTTGATTTTTTCGACCGTCCTGCTATGTGGTGTGGCGGCCACTGCAGGCGGCCATGCCGACTCGCTGCTGCAGGCAGTGGAATACGACAACACCGGCCTGTGGCTTATGGCCGATGCCGTGTTCGGCAACGTGGCCATCGACCAGTGGCGGCTGCCCATGGGCTATACCGCCGTAAACGGCTCATATAATCGTAGGGAACGCGATTACAACTGGCAGGGAGGCGCCTCGACATATACACGATACAGCAGTTCGACTCTGTGCGGAGCCGCGGCATACAGCAATGGCAAACGTAGTAATATGCCATGGTGCGAAACCACGGATCCCGAATTGCTCTACCCTTATCTGCTGGCCGATACCGTTGGCGGTGATCTCAACAGCGAGATATACACTTTCAGCGGCTCGTATGCCGACCACAGCGACCGCTGGGCATGGGGCGCCTCGCTGGCCTACAAGGCCACTCTCGAATATCGCAGCGTCGACCCGCGTCCACGCAATGTGGCAGGCTGTCTCGATGCCTCAGCGGCCGTAGCTTACCGCCTTTTCAGCGACTACCGGGTGGGGGCCGACCTGACTTTCCGCCGCTATACCCAGAGCAACGACATTGAGTTCAAATCGGAGATGGGCATAGAGAAGATATTCCATCTCACCGGGCCTGAAAGCCATTACGCACGCTTTGCCGGCACAGGCCTCTCCACCCATTACCAAGGCTACCGCTACGGGGGCGGACTCACCCTCTATCCGGCCTCGGGTCGTGGATTCTTCGCCCGCGCGGCCGCCTCTCGCTTCAGTTTCGACAACATTATCACCGACCTGAACAAACTGCCCATGGCTTCGGCCACCCACTACATCCTCGAGGCCATGGCAGGCTATCTGCACCCCGGCGAACGCTTTCTCTGGGGCGCTAACGCCCGCTTGCAGACCGCCCGGCGACATGGCACAGAGAATATATTCGGCGATGTGTCGTCGGGCATATATCCGCAGATTGGCTCGCTGCAGATGTATTCACACAACTCCACCACCCTATCGGCATCGGTACTTGGCGGTATCTGCAGCGGCCGGTCGCAGCTTTGGCTACGCCTTACTCCGGGCTACAGCTACGAGTCCACGGCTTACCGCAGTCCGCGTTATTATCTCAGCCGTCGCACATTCACTCCGCGTGCCGAGCTAAGCTGGTCGGGCCGCATGGTGCCCTACTGGCTGTTCATGGCCGGGGCGGCCTATGAACGTACCCTGCTCTACAGCCATGTGTACAGCTGCCGTGCCGGAGCGGCACACATGCTTGGCCGACGCCTTGGTCTTCGGGCCGACGGGGGCGCCGACTTCATGCCCTCTGGCCGGAGAAACTACACCATATCATTAGGATTAATCTTTTAACAGCTTAATATATGAAATCAATTCTTAGCACTCTGTTCGCGGCCGCGGCTCTGTGGATGTCGGCGGCCAATCCTATTCCGCCGGATCCTTCGGTGCGCATCGGCACTCTCGACAACGGCCTCACATATTATATAAGGCAGAACACCACCCCGGCAGGCCAGGCCGACTTCTTCCTGGCCCAGCGCGTGGGTTCGGTAAACGAAGACGACAGTCAGCAAGGCCTGGCACACTTTCTGGAGCACATGTGCTTCAACGGAACCGAACACTTTCCAGGCAACTCGCTTATAGGCTATCTCGAAAGCCTGGGCGTGAAATTCGGAACCAACCTCAACGCCTACACAAGTACCGACGAAACCGTGTATAACATCTGCCAGGTACCCTCGGCAAGGCAGTCGGCCCTGGACTCATGCGTGATGATACTGGGCGACTGGAGCGGACGCCTGTTGCTGCAGACAGCCGACATCGACGCCGAACGCGGCGTGATTATGGGCGAGATGCGCCAGCGCTCGAATCCCGGCGGCCGCATCCTCACGGCACTTGCCCCGCAGATTTACCAGGGCAACATCTACGGCAGCCGTATGCCCATCGGCAAGAAGGAAATCATTGAAAATTTCAAACCCGAGACACTGCGCGACTATTACCGCCGCTGGTACCATCCACTCAACCAGGCCGTGGTGATTGTGGGCGATTTCGATCCCGATGCCATAGAGCAGAGCATACGGCGCCATTTCGCCGGACTTAAACCCGCAGCCGAGGCACAGCAGGCCACGACTATCGAAGTAGCCGACAACTGCGAACCGATAATAGTATGCGGCTCTGACCCCGAACAGTCAGCAGATATGCTGCAGGTATATATAAAGGACTGTCCTCTGCCCGCAGGCGATGAAGGTACCATTGCCGAAATCCGCCGCGACTATATGCGCTCATTGGCGGCTGCCATGCTTGTAGAGCGTTTTGACACCCTCGAATCCACCCCCGACTGCCCCTGGGCCAATCTGGGCATAGGTTTCGGCAAATTTCTGCTGTCGGGCTCGCGCGAGGCACTGATGCTGCGTGCCACCGCCAATTCGGCGGCCGAAGCGCGCCGCGCCCTAACGACATTCTATACCGAACTGTACCGCGCCGCAGTGCACGGTTTCACAGCCACCGAACTGCAGCGTGCCAAACTGAGCGAACGCACCGAAATCGACAGCCGTATGGCCAAGGCATCGGTCGAAAGCAATACCGAACTGGCTCGCCGCTTTGTGCGCCACTTTATCCGTGGCGGCGTACTGCCATCTACCGAACAGTATTTTAAGATGATGGCCGGAGTGGAACGTACCACCACCCTCGACGACGTAAACCGCTACTTCGCCTCGGTGGTCTTCACCGACGGCCGTAACCGTGTGACCTCGGTATACGCCGCACCCGATGACGCCGAAGCTCTCACCGCCGATATACTCAGGGCCGATGCCGCCGCCATGGACGTTGCGGCCATCGAGCCCTTCGTCGACACTTTCGCAGGCCGCAGCCTTATGGAGGCCATGCCGCAGGCAGGCAAAATAGTTTCCGAGAGCCAGGCACCCTTCGGCGCCACACTGCTCACCCTTTCGAACGGCATAAAAGTATATCTGCGCCCCGGCAGCAACAAACCCGACGAAGTGATGGTACACGGCGTAAGCCCAGGAGGTTTCTCTATGAACTACAACCCCGCACTGAAAGCCGCATACAAGCTTTGCGACAACGTACTGGCCATAAGCGGCTTCGGAGGCCACAGCTCGGCCGACCTGCGCAAACTGCTGGCAGGTCATAACGTAAAATCGCTGCTCAAAATCGGAAACACCTCGGAGGAAGTTACCGTACTTTCGTCGAAAGCCGACCTCGAAACCGCCCTGCAGCTGCTGTATCTGAAAACCACCGCCATTACCCGCGACGACAATGCCTATGGCGCCCTGATAGCCTCGGAACGCGGTAAACTCAGCCGTCCGGTACAGACCGCCACCAACGCCATGGGCGATACCATCCACTCGATTGTGTACCGCCGCCATCCATTAGGTGCCAAACTGCGCGCCGCCGATCTCGACAGCATGGACTATGAAAAAGTCATAGCTCTGCACCGCGAGCGCTTCGGCAACATGGGTGACTTCACATTTATCGTAACCGGCGATTTCAATACCGACAGCATCCGCCCGCTGCTGGAAACATACCTTGCGTCGCTGCCTTCGACCGGGCGCCGGGAGCGTGCCCGCGACATAGGCTACGGCTTCTTCAGCGGCCATGGTTCATTCGACTATACCCACCCCATGACCGACTATCCGCAGTCCATAACCTACTCGTTCTTCAACGGCGAGTGCCCCTACGACCTCGAACACATACTCCGCGCACAGGCTTTCGGGCAGATTCTTAAAAGCCGTCTGCTTGCCGACATACGCGAGGCCCGCGGCCTTACCTACGGCATTACTACTCACTGTTCAGTCACTGCCGGATTCAACGGCCCCGATACCCCCTCGCGCTTCATTCTGCCGGTGTACATAAAAGTCGCACCCGGCCACGAGGAAGAGTGCTACCAGGCTGTACGCTCCACCATCAAAGCCATGTGCGAGGAAGGCCCCACCGGCGAGGAGCTGGCAAAAGTGACTGCCTATCTCAAAAAGAATATAGCCGAGAACCGTCGCGACAACGGCTACTGGGATACAGTACTGAAAGTCTACGATCAGTACGGGCCCGACATGGACAGCGGCTACGAGGCTATCGTCGACAGCCTCACACCCGAAGCCGTACGCAACTTCGGCGCCCGCTACGTTGTTCCGGCCGACCATGTGGAGATAACCATGAGCCCCGAATAATCGAGCATTATAGAAAAAAGAAATAGGGTGTATCAAAAACATAATTTTGATACACCCTATTTTGTTCAAAACTATGCCTGAATCAGTCTTCAGGCAGCATCCTGATTAGTCGCCAAACGGGTCGTCGGTATCGTTTTCGTCAGGATTGTAGTCTTCTCCCGAGTGGTTGGGCATGTCAATATCGTTGCCTGCGGTTTCCTCGGTCCAATCCTCAACTGTAACATTGAACTTGATTTCACCTACGAGGATGGGCACACCGGGCATATAGTCTTCTGTCGGATCCACATATCCCGCGCCGGTGGTGAAGTTGAGCGTGTAGACATACTTCTTGCCGGCTTCCCAAAGGGTGCTTACAGGAATTGCTGCCCAAGCATAGCCGGCGTTAGCGTCAGTGGGGTCAGAGGCGAAAGGATATACCTGCGCGCCGGATTTGGTGGTAATCTTCACAAGCACTGCTATGTAGGCACCGTTGCCGGCATTCTCCTGCTCATCTGTGTCCCAGGCGATCAGCTGCTGCGGGATGAGCATGGCGTTGTCGCCGGCCATCAGCGACACGGCGTCGGTCGACAGCTTCACGGCTGCGTCCAGCGTCTTGTCATAGCTGGCCTTGGCGTCTTCGGTCAGAGTCCATGTTCCGGGTTCTTCGGTGTCATCAGCAGAGAAAGTGGGGAAAGTGAAGTCGCCTTTGGAACCTACACATCCGATGCGGACACCCTTGACCTCGAAGTCATAGCTTGTGTTGCCGCTCTTGGCCTTGATCTCGATCTGCGACAGGCAGTGGGAGAACTCCAGATATGCTCCGTTGGCTCCGTCGTTGGTAGCGTCGCCCTTGGCAACCTCGGCGATGAAGTCAACCTGCTCGGAAATGTTGGCCTTAGGCTCGAAACCTTCAAGCTTCTGCTCGTCCTTGGTAATTGCCATCGTTCCACCCAGAGCAGTTTTGGAGGGAGCGTAGGCATAGAAGGTCAGCGGCCTGGCGTCGCCGGGATAGTAGTACTTGGTGTCGGACTCGAACAGGTCACCGGTGCCTTTCTTGAACTCCAGATCAGCGAAATACGGATTGGTGCTTTCATTGAAAGCCGTTACAAAGAATCCTTCAAGGTTGGCGGTTGTGGTCTCCGTGGCACGCGAGGCCATAGCCGTACGGAATCCGATAGCATGCCCGTTGTTGATTTCCAGAGCTTCATCATTCGAACACGATGTCAAGGCCGCTATTGCAGCCATTCCCGCAAAAAGCAGTTTTTGTTTCATAAAGAATTGAATTTAGTAAGAATAAGATTATGGTAATTATAAGAAAAAATACTTATCACATTTCGATGTCTACATCTATCTGTTGCCATTCGTCCACCGAGGGGTCGAAGCCGTCGCCGCCTACCGGCTGCGGCACGGGAAGGCCGTCGAGGACGATATGAGTGTCGTCCGCCCCGGGAACCCCGTGGAAGATACTGGTGATGTCGTAGACGTAATACCACTTGCTGCCGTCTTCAAGCAGGGCGTAGACCGTCAGCTTGTGTGAGTTATGCTCCGACGGACAATGCCCGAAACTGCGGAACCGGCCCGATATGGAATTGCCGTCAGGCGAGAAGGAAACCTCGAACGGTATCGTAACCTTCTCTTCAGTCAGCACCCCGGGGCCACGCCCCGGCAAGATTCCGCCGGCCATCGTCGAAACCGACGCGCTCATGCCCGACACATGCTCCAGATTTTCAGCATTGCGGATCTCGACGGTGTAGGTGCGCACCGACGGCTCGGGGAAAAAGACAGCCGTCCTGCGATCCGAGGCCTTGTCAAGCATCAGGCTCTCCGCACGCCCGCTCCACAGCATATCCGGCTCCGAAGCCACACGCTCGCCTTCCGTGCCTTCGGCCCTCGGTGGAGTCGCATTGAAGCCCGGGAGGGAAAAGCCCTGCAGAAGCGAGGCCTGACGGGTGGTGATTTCGAAGCCCTCCAGCGTTTCGGTGTGCAGGCAGCGGATAGATTCGGTGTCGCCGTTGAAACACAATGCCCCGTAGCCGCCGGCCTGAACGCGTATCGTGCCTCCGGCGTTGCCCGGCATCTCGTGGCGCACCGGCCTGCCGCCGCCGTCCGGAAACATATAAAGCGACATAGATTCCGGCTCCGCGCCGGGAGCCAGCTCCCAGTCGAACACCACGTCGAACAGCATGGCGTGGGAATGGTCCAGGCAGAACTCCTTGTGTTCACATCCGCCGAAAAACACTGCAAGCAGGCCCAAAGCCACGCATCGGAAAAATCCCCGCGTATTCTTCATCGGCGGCCTCCTTTCCCTCTGCAGCTGCCCAATGTCCACACCAGCGACACCTCGGCCTTCGTGGGGCCGAACCAGCGGCGGCGGCTCGTCTTCTGCCAGACGTCGCATCCGTCGGCGGTCAAGTATTCATGATACTTGCCGCCCATATAGCCCACGCCCACGGCGAAGTCTATGCTGAGGCGGCGACCCACGGAGAGCGAATAGCCGTATTCAAGCCCGAAGGCATATCCGGCCTGGTCCCACAGGGTGCCGCCCGGCTTACCGGCCATGTAGCCGCGACGGCCGGCCTGAAAATCGTAAGTGAACACCTGGGCATACGCCCCAACATGGTGGCCTGCGAACGGCGACTCTGCCGCCACCCGCCCGATGTACCTGCGCACCCCGAGCGAACCTCCGCAGACGCGCCAGCAGAACAGGCGCGCGTCGTTCTTCCACCAGGCATAGGCCCAGTCGGCTCCCACCGTCCATCCCTTGCCGACGTGCAGCTCCACTCCGGCGTTGGGTACAAGCAGGGCGTCATAAAGCATGTTGGTCTTCAAAGCGACACAAAAACCGCCGTCCTGCAGCGCGAATTCATGCGCCGCAGGAACGTCCGGACACACACCGCCGTTTCGGCACTGTGCGTTCCCGGCCAAAGCCGTGCCGCCGATAATCATTGACACGACCAATAGCAGGGTCTTGTAATCCATTTATGAACAAATGCTTAGAGTGTATGAATATAAAATCTACGGTTTGTATGCAATCAAACCATCATAAAACTTCTGTCTGTTTCTTGACCAACTCTGTTTTGAGCCGCGAAATTACAACACCTTGTCGATTTCTCCACGTTTTTTTAGTTAAAAAAACGTAACCTGATTACGCAGCGTGGAAGAACCGTTCAACCACCGCAGTCGTTTGAGCTTTACCTGGGCGTTTTTTCATAATGAAACTGCACTCCAAAAGCTTTTTGTCTAACTTTTGGGGTGCAGTTCACGTTTGGCTCAGACTCTTGTCTGAATATGTACTCTTTACTTCACTTTAAATTTCACCTTGCTGCGGATGTCGGCCGACGAGGCGCCTATCAGAGCCTCGAATTCGCCGGGCTCGCAAACCCATGCGTGCTTGTCGGCATCGAAATAGCTTAGTGCGTCGCGACCGATTTCAAACTTGACCTCGGCGGTTTCACCGGGCTTGAGGCTTACTTTACGGAAGCCTTTCAGTTCCTTTACGGGGCGTTCAACGCTTGACTTTTTATCGCTTATATAAAGCTGTACCACTTCCTTGCCTTCACGGCTGCCGCTGTTAGTAACGGGTATGGTTACTGTAAATACATCGTCGGCCGAGCCTTCAGCCTTGTCGATGCCTGCTTTACCGTATTCGAAAGTAGTGTAGCTGATACCGTGACCGAAAGGGAAGGTAGGTTTGAGCTTGTTCTTGTCGATAAATCGATAGCCAACAAAGATACCTTCGTTGTAGGGCATGTCCATAACCTCATTGCCAAGCTCATCGATGCCCGGATGGCCGGGATATTCTCCGAGTTTGTGTGCGCCGCACTGGTCGAGGGTGGCATAATAGGTGTACGGCAACTTGCCGCTGGGGTTAGCATCGCCTGCGAGGACCGAAGCCAGGGCATTGCCGGTTTCGTTGCCCAGATACCAGGCCTGCATTATGGCGGGAACCTTGGCGGTCCAGGGCATTGCCACACCGGTACCGCTGATGTTGATTACCGCCAGGTTGGGGTTCACCTTGGCAAGCGCCTCGATAAGCTCGTTCTGGCCGTAGGGCAAGTCGAGGCTTTCGCGGTCAGTGTCCTCGCAGTCCTGGTGATTGCTCTTGTTCAGACCGCCGAAGAACAGCACCACATCGGCATCGCGGGCCACACGCAGAGCCTCGTCGCGAAGCTCCTCGGGCGAACGCGGGTCGTTGAGGTCCTGACCGGTAACCACGCCGTTGTATTCGCCGGTGGGGTCACCCACATAGCCGCGGGCATAAACAATTTCAGCCTTGTCGCCCACGCGCTTTTTAAGTCCGTCGAGCGGAGTGACCTCATAACGGGCCTTCAGCGACGACGAACCGCCGCCCACTGTCATCATCTTTATGGCGTTCTCGCCTATTACGGCAATCTTTTTGGTCTTGTCGAGATTGAGCGGAAGCAGGTTGCCGCGGTTCTGCAGCAGTACCACACCTTCCTCGCCTATGCGGCGGCAGGCCTCAACATGCTCGTCGCTGCCCATAGAGCCGAACGGACGCTTGCGGTCCATAGCGGTACGCATGGTCAGACGCAGCACTCGGCGCACCTTGTCGTCGAGTTCCCTGGTGCTGTATGTGCCGTCTTCGATACCTTTCAGATAAGGCTCGGCCAGGAAGTAGCTGTCGTACGCGTTGGAGGCACCGTTGCTCAGGCCGTTTGTCCACGAACCGAATTCCATATCCAGACCGCCGCTTACGGCAGTACGGGTATCGTGAACTGCGCCCCAGTCAGAGATTACAGCGCCGTCCCAGCCCCATTCGCCCTTGAGAATCTCGTTCATCAGAATGGGATTGTAGCTGGCGTGTTCGCCGCGGAAAAGGTTATAACCGCCCATAAACGACCAGGCTTCGCCCTCCTGTGCTGCCGCGCGGAAGCCGGGCAGATATATTTCGTAGAGCGTACGGTCGTCGACTATGGGGTTCGATGTGTGGCGGTTTATTTCGTTGTTGTTCAGCGCGAAGTGCTTCACACAGGCCGCGACACCGTTGCTCTGTACACCCTTTACGTACGGCACTACCATCTGCGATGTCAGATATGGGTCTTCGCCCATGTACTCGAAATTACGTCCGTTGAGCGGTGTACGGTAGATATTGATGCCGGGGCCGAGCAGCACGCTTTTGTTGCGGTAACGGGCTTCCTCGCCAATGCTTTTGCCGTAAAGCAGAGCCATGTCGGGGTCCCAGGTAGCCGCCAGGGCGGTCAGCGAGGGAAAGGCGGTACAGGAATCGTTAGTCCATTTGGCCTGCTCCCATTCGTCCCACAGCACTTCGGGGCGCACGCCCATGGGGCCGTCGGTACACCAGGTTTCGGGGATACCCAGACGCGGCACACCGGGGGCGCTGAACTTGCTCTGGGCATGGATAAGGTTGATTTTCTCACGCAGGGTCATACGGCTGAGAGCGTCTTCCACGCGGTCTTCAAGTGGTTTTGAATCATCGAGGTAAACCGGAGTGGCCGCATTTACGCCGATAGCTGCAATGAGTGCAATACCGAAAAACAATTTTTTCATCAGAGGGGAACGATTTTTAGAGTAGTATGTCAGAAGGCCGGCCTGCATGGTGTTGCAGAAACTTTGCGCCACCCGGCATGGCCGGCCCTCTTAGGTGTTATTATAGTTTTACCAAATCAATAGTGCCGTTTTCGATGCCTTTGCTCAGGTCAACGGTCATGCGATAGGTGGCACCCATTTCGAGGGTAACGTCCTTTATAAGTTCGAAGTTACCGGTATTTGACAGCAACGAAGCTGTAGAACCCGCCATCTTCAAGGCTCCTGCGCCGAACTCACCGCCCCAGCCATTCTGGTGGAAGAACTTGACGCTGAGATAGTCGTAACGGTATCGATCGCCGCGGACCGAGTCTTTCTCAGGGCCGGCCTTGCCGGTAAACTGATATACTCCGGGGGCAACCTGAGCCATGCTGTAGGCAGCACCGGGATTAAAGCCAAACTGGTGATCCTGGTCGGGCGAACCAAGCCCCCATGCCATCAGCCAGAGTGCTCCCGAGCCGTCGGCCTGCAGTGTCATCTCGCTGCCGTCTGCATTCACCATCCGGGCGGAAAGGGTGTTATCGAGCTTGTTCAGTACCACATTATAGTGGCCGGCAATGGGCAGGAAGGTGATTGTGCCGGCGCTTTCGTCGAATCTGAAGAAATCGGGGTCGTAGTAGAGTTCGTAGATGGCGGAGAACTCACGGAAGGTGAGCTTGTCGCCTGGCTTGAGATCGGTTACCAAGCTGTACACCTGATTGTCGTTGGTGACCATCTTCTTTTCGTTGAGATAAACGGGCTTCTCCTCAAACTGCTGCTCGCCGGCGAACTTCGAGGTAAGGATAGCGTCGTTGATACCCTGGGTAAGGTCGAGTGTAAATACATAAACGCCATTATCCTGAATGGTCGCGCCCTCAAGCAGATAAAGGTTACCGCTGTCGTGCCCGTTACCACCTTCTTCAACCTTCTTGCCATCGCCCACACCAATGATGTCGGACTTGGAGGTAAGCATGTCGCCACTGAGTTCTGTTCCCCAGCCGTCCTGACCGAAGAACTTGAAGTTGACGGACTCTATGTTGAGGGTCTTGCCGCCTACTACAGTGAGCTGATATGTCTTTTCACCTACCGGAGCCATACAGATACCCTGTCCGGGGTTCCAGCCGGGCTGGCTGCTGATTGAGGGGAAGCCTACGCCCTCGCCTAAAATCCATACCGCGCCGGTGCCGTCTTCGTTAAGAGTAGCTTTTTCGCTGCCGTTGAGTTTGTAGGCGCCCAGCATCAGTTTGCCTGTGTCGGCAGTGATGGCGTAGCTGCCGTTATAGGCGTTGAAGGTGAGAGTGCCGTCGGGATTCTTGGTAAAGAAGTCGGGGTTGATAAACCAGTCGCTGAAGTTGGGGAATCCGGCCGGAGTGATTATGTCGCCCTTGGCCAGAGTCATCTGCAGTTCGCTGGTGGTTTCGCCGGTCGATTCCATCTGCTGACCGTTGAGGCTCAGAACCACAAATGGCGAACCCTCGAAGCTGAATGTATTGAAGCTGACAGTATAGCGGCCGGGAGCCGAGTTCGAGAATGGAATCAGACCGTCGGCGCCGGGCTTGATTTCGCTGTTCTCGTAGCCGAAGGTGATTTCGTTGCCGAATTCGCCCATGGCCGGAGCCACAATTTTACCTTTGAGTTCGGCGGGGAAGCGCTGAGTCATGGAGTACACATAGTCCTCACTGTCTTTCTGCATCTTATATTCGGTGCCGTCTTCGGCAACAAATGTAAGTTCGGGATATGCGGGGTGAGTAAGGCTCACTTCGTAAATCTGTTCGGTGGTGGTGAAGTGAATATTCTGCAGAGTAAGGCGGAGAGTGGCTTTTCCGTCGGGGATGTTGGCCAGGTAAGGCACACCTACCACAGCCTCATAGTCCTTGCCGCTTTCCTTGGTGCGGATAACTTCCTCGCTCACCATTTCATCGCCGAAGTATAGTTCGGCGTGGATGGTGCTCAGAGGCACCTCCTGGTCAGAGGCGTTTACAGTAAATCTCAGGCTGTCGCCGAAGCAGGCGCTGCCGAGGTTGCCGGTGATGTTCATCACGGGATTGCCGGGAGCCAGTTCGTCGTCGTTACAGGCGCTTACAAGCGCGGCCGACGCCAGCAGCATAGCAAAGATTCTGGTATATTTCATTGGTGATTTCTTAAATGGGATGAATGGATTTTTTCAATGTTAAATGTTAAATTAATTGTAATTCAACATTTAACATTAAGATAAGAATTATTTCCAGCTGAACGACACCGCACTGCGGGCAGGCACAGTAACCGGGAAGTGGTGGCTGCCGTCGTCGATTGTAGCTTTGATGTCGCTCGACGAACTGTTGCTCGCTACCACGGCGTAGCTGCCGTCGGGGTTCTTGAAGGCGGTATAGGTAAGACCATTGGCAGTGAAGCCTTTAGTACCGATACGCACAGCGTCGGGCTGAACCACGCTCGACAGGTGGGCTATGATGTAGTAGTGCGAGTTCTTGGTCATCTTGGTGTAGTTGCGGTTTATGTCCACGGCGCCGTAGCAGGTCGAGCAGCCGCCGGGACGGTAGGGACCATACTTGCCGTCGCTGTCTTCGCCGAGCATCAGGTTCCATACAATCACGCCTTTGCACCAGCGGTTGACTGTGCCGAGGGCCACCTGCTCCATGTCGTCGGTCAGACGCTTGTCGAGGTTATGGCCGTCGTTCCAGGTACCGATTGAAGTTTCAGTAAACACCAGGTCCATGCCGGGGGTGGCATTGTGTACAACGGTGAGTTCTTCTTTGTCGCCGCCATAGTTGTGATAGGCTGCGCCGTCGAGATACTGCTTGGCTTCCTCATCCTTGTAAATGTTGGTGGGGTAACCATGCTGGTCGGCCATATTGTCGTAGTTGTAGTTATGGTCGAAAGCATATACCTTAGTATCAAGACCTGCTTTTTTCAGAGCCGGACCGAGGCCGTTCTTGATGAAGTCACGCTCTTCTTCCCAGCCCATGTACATCGAGGCGCTGTTGCCGCGGTTCAGAGGCTCGTTCTGCGGAGTAACCGAGTAGATGGGAACCCCGGCGGCTTCCATGGCCTGAATCCACTTTACAAAGTACTCGCCGTAGTCAGCATAATACTTGGGATTAAGCTGACCTGATGTCCAACCGTTGTAAGGCTTGAGGTCGGTGAGGTTATTCACCTTCATCCAGCGCGGAGCGGTCCAGGGAGTACCCATAATCTTGAGGTCGGGGTTGATATCCAAAATCTCCTTGAGTATAGGAATCACATAGCCGGTGTCCTCGCTGGTAAGGGCGAAGTTTTCGATGCCCTCTTTGTCGCAGCAGGTAAACTCGCTCAGCGAGAAGTCGCTGCACCCTATCGATATACGCACGTAGCTGAAACCGTAGCCGTTGTCGGGCGAGAAAGTGGTGGAGAGGAACTCCTTGCGGTCCTCGGGCTTCATGCGCATGAGGTTATAGCAGGTGGAGCCTGTGATGGCGGCGCCGAAACCGTCCATGGTCTGGAATTCCTCGGAGGGAACCAGACGGATGGTCGAAGGCGACATATTGTCGGACTTGCTGAAGTCAATCCAGCTTTGGTCCAGTTCCTTCGAACGGTTGGCGGTGGTGGTGAGCACCCGCACGTCACCCGTCGTCGGCTCCGGTGGAGTCGACGGGGTGTCGGGAGTATCGGGTGTGCTCTTGTCGTCGCCGCAAGACATCAGCATTGCGCCGACGGTAAGTATCGTAGCTAATATCACGTGTTTTCTGTTCATGTAATTATACATTTTTCGGAGCTGTATCAAAATAAGTCATCAATAATTGCAGTTTGCAATGTATCAAACGTATTAAAGTTATATATATTGCACATTTGCAGCTATTTGCAGCCTATTCGCATACTTTAACCCAAAGAATATTAATAGCCGGGATTCTGCTTTACATTGGGGTTGGTGTCGAGCACATCCTGCGGTATGGGCAGAAGGTAACTATTGCGGGTGTAGGGAACCGCTATGGGCAGACGGCCGGAGTCGTTTTTCTGTGCGGCGGCCATAACGCTTTCAACCAGGTCGAGGCGCACCAGGTCGAACCAGCGTTCGCCCTCGCAGGCAAGCTCCAGACGGCGCTCGTTGACGTAGGCGTTGAACAGGCTTTCTTTGTTGCTCTTCTCGGCATTGGTCAGTTTGGCTACGTCGGCACGGGTACGGATGCGGTCGATGATGTCTGCGGCGCCGGCAAGGTCAACGTCCTTGCCGTTGATCAGAGCCTCGGCCTTGAGCAGCAGCAGGTCATCGTAACGCAGGAAGAATACATTGCTGTAGCCCGAACGCACCTTATACATGAATGGATAATTATCGCTGGGATAGTAGTTGCTCCAGGCGCATTCGTAGTAAACCACGGTCTGCTCCTTGCGCTTGGTGTCGCCGGCCTTGTCGAATGCGGCAAGCAGGTCGCGCGAGGGGGTAATCCACTTTGCCCATGAGAACGAGCTGTCCCAGTCCTCAAGACAGCGGCCATACATCCACGAAGCCCAGTTGCCCGAACCTACAGGATAGTGAACCTCAAGAATAGATTCCACACTGTTGGTATGGAGCGGAGTGGCGGTGAAACCGTCTTTCACCGGACCGTCGATATTGAACAGGTCGCCGTATTCGGGGCAGAGGTCATAGCCGGCGGCTGCGAGCTCGTCGACATACTTTATCACCTTGCTGTAGTCGCGCACGGGCTTTTCGGCATATACCTTGGCCAGGAGGGCACGGGCTACGTCCTTGCTGAAGATAGTTTTGTCGCCGTTGCCTTCGGGAGCATACTGGTATGCGTCCTCCAGGTCCTTGAGAATATATTTGTAAGCATCGGCCTCGGTGTTCTGTGCCGGGAAGTAGCTTTCGTACGACTCGGTGATGTTCTCCGAGGTAATGTCCCGGGGTATGGTGGTGATGATAGGTATATTACCCCACATGCGTACCATGCGGAACCAGATGAAAGCGCGCAGAATCTCAGCCTGGGCACGCATGGTGTTGACCTCGGCGCTGCTGAGGCTGCCGTCGCCCACCTTTTCCACACTGATTATGAATTTGGTGCACTTGGCTGCCTGGAGCATGTAGTAGTTCCAGTCGCGGTTCACACACAGGGTGGTGCCGTTGAGGTCGTTGGTGGCGGGGTCGACAACCTCCGAGCCGGTAGTGCCGGCGTATGCGTTGTCGGAGTGCACGTCGCCTATGAGCAGCCAGTCGAGCTGCAGCTGGTTCTGGTTGCCGCGGAAGTCCTCGTAGAGGGCGGTCAGGGCACTTTCGGCGTCGGCGCGGTTCTTGTAAACCACCTCATCGACGTTGTTGTCGATAACGCCTTCAGTTACGTCGGAGTAGTCGCTCACAGGCTCGTAATCGAGTCCGCATCCGGTGGCGAGCATCGACAGAGCCACAAGACCACTGAAGAAATATTTAGTTTTCATATCTGTTTCGTTGGATGTTTATGGGATTAGAAATCGATGTTCACACCGAATACAAAGCTCTTGCAGTGAGGATAAGTACCCCAGTCAATGCCCTGTACGTGGCCGTTGTTGCCCCACTGGTTTACTTCGGGGTCCATGCCGGAGTAGTGGGTGAAGGTCACCAGGTTCGAGGCGGTGAAGTAAGGCTGGATGCGGGTGATGCCGGCTTTCTTCATCCACTTGCCGCGGATATCGTAGCTGAGCGATATATCCTTGATGCGGATATAGCTGCCGTCTTCGATAAAGTAAGTACTGTTACGCATATTCCAGTTGGCCTTGGGCATATCGGTAATCTGGCCGGGTATCTGCCAGCGGTCGAGTACCTTGGTGGTCTGGTTCTTGCCGTCGTACATGCCTTCGGTTTCCATACGCGAGGCATTGAAGATGTCGTTGCCGTACGAGCCCTGCAGGAAGATACTGAGGCTAAAGCCCTTGTAGGCAAAGGTGTTGGTCATGCCGAAAGTAAAATCGGGGTTGGGGTCGCCGATGAATGTACGGTCCGACGAGCTGATGCGGCCGTCGCCGTTGATGTCCTCGTAAATCATCAGACCGGTTTCGGGGTCGACACCGTTGGCCACGTAGCCGTAGAAGCCACCCAGAGCGCGGCCCGGTTCGTTGCGAACCACGGCTTCATTGACTGTTTCGGATGTAACGGCGTCGAGGTAAACCTTCTGAAGCTCGAGCTTGGTGAGTTTGTTTTTATTGAACGACATGTTCAGATTGGTGGTCCATTCGAATTCGCCCACAAAGTTGTGCGAGGTGATACCGAATTCAAAACCCTGGTTGGTCATCTCGCCTTCGTTACGCTGTATAGAGCTTGCAGCGGCCGAACCCGAGGGAAGCGATACCCACATAAGCATGTCGGTGGTCTTTTTGTAGTACCAGTCGGCAGCAAATTCAATGCGGTTGTTCAGCACCGAAAGGTCAACGCCCACACCGGTCTGGTAAGTGGTTTCCCAGGTAAGGTCGCGTGTACGCAGGTTGGCCTGTGTGATGGTGGGCACGGCGGTAGCGTTGCCGTCCTCGAACCAGGGCACACGGTTGATGTTGTAGCGCTGCAGGTAAGCGTAGTCGCCCACGCCGTCCTGGTTACCGGTCATACCCCAGCCGGCACGCAATTTGAGGTCGCTGAGCCAGGTCTGGTCCTGAAGCCACTTTTCCTGCGAGATACGCCATGCGGCCGAAGCCGAGGGGAATACCTTCCAGCGATGGTCGGGGTGGAGCTTCGACGAGCCGTCGTAACGTACGTTGGCGCTCACCAGGTACTTGGAGTCGAAGTTGTAGCTTACACGGCCAAGATAAGAGAATATACCCCACTGCGATGCAGCCGAGCCGGTGTCGGTCCAGCTGATTTTGTTGGCGGCGTTCAGAGTTTCGACTTTGCCATTGCGATAGTACTGGCCGTGAATCCAGTTGTTGGAGTAGTTCGAGTCGGTCCACGATGTACCGGCCATAATCTGCAGGTTGTTCTTGCCGAAGGTCAGGTTGTAGTTGGCTACGTTATCCCAGGTGAGGACAGTGTTCTGATTGCGGCCGTCATAGCCTTCACCGCCCTGCTCACGGCCACGGGTGGTAAGTTCGGGGTCGAGGAACGAGGTATCCCAGCCGTGACGGCGGTCCATGGTAAACTTACTGGAGAAGGTCAGACCCTTGTAGATGTCGAACAGAAGTTCGCCCGATGCAATGAGGCGGTTCTCACGCGAGCGGTTGCTCTGCTGGCGGGCTTCGTTCTCAAGCGGGCTCTGCATGTTCAGACCGTAGAAGTTGTTGTAGAAACGGTCGGGATGCTCTGGATCCCAGATCGGGGCATAGGTCGGAGTATTGATTACAGCCAGGATTACACCGCCGCGGTTACCTACGGTACCCATGGCACCGCCGCCGTTCGACGTGTAGTCGGAGTACACAATGTTAGCCTTTGCGGTAAGCCACTTGCGCAGCTTGCCTTCCACATTGGCGCGGAAGTTGAAGCGCTGGAAGAACGAGCTCTTGAGAATACCCTGGTCGCGCTGGTAGCCACCCGACAGATAGTAGCTGATTTTGTCGGTGCTCTGCGACACAGCCAGCTGATAGGTCTGAGTGTTGCCGGTGCGGTAAGTTTCGTCGAACCAGTCGGTCTGGTCGGTGAGTCCGTCGGGCAGTTTCACAAGGCCTATTTCATCCATCAGCTCCTTGTACTGTGCGGCATTAAGCACCTCCATCTTCTTGGCCACGCGGGTAAAACCGCCCTGTACGTTCAGCGATATCCTGGCATCGCTGCTGCGGCCCTGCTTGGTAGTGATAATCACAACACCGTTGGCACCGCGCGAACCATAGATAGCAGCCGACGAGGCGTCCTTGAGAATCTGCATGCTTTCGATATCGCTCGGCGAAAGGAAGCTTACATTATCCACAGGCACACCGTCAACTACATACAGAGGTTCGTTCGAACCGTTGAACGAGGTGGTACCGCGCACACGTACAGTCATGCCGCCGCCGGGAGCGCCGGTGGGCTGCTGTACCGACACACCGGCTGCCTTGCCCTGAATAGCCTGGGCAGCCGACACAATGGGGCGGTTAGCAAGAGCTTCCTCGCCTACGGTCGAAACCGCAGTGGTAAGGTCTTTACGTTTTACCGAACCGTAGCCGATAACCACCACCTCGTCGAGGCTGGTGACATCCTCGGTCAGGGTCACGTTCATGACCGGTTCGGCGGTGAGTTCGCGGCTCACATAACCTATATAAGAGAAAACAAGGGTTGTGCCTTCGGGCACCTTGATGCTGAACTTGCCGTCGATGTCGGTGGTTGTGCCGGTACCGGGCCGGTTCTTGATTTCCACGCTTACGCCGATCAGCGGTTCACCCTCGCCATCGACAACTGTTCCTCGCGTAGTGATGTCGGCTGCCCAGGCAGCCACACTGCCGAGAAGAAGCATTGCCAGGCTCAGGGCCAATGGTAAAAGATTACACTTCTTTTTCATTCGGAGTTAGTTTTAGGTAATTTATATTATTGTGTTGATTGGTTTTTCAGGTTTCCGAATATGAAATTTGTGCCGGACGGGCATCATTTTTGTGCCTGATTCCGACAATGCAAAATTAGTATTTTTTTTGAAGCTATGTATACATGGGTAAAGTGCCGAAGTAAACTGCAGGTAAGCCATCCGCCACTATAACACAGCGCTTTAGCCCATAACTTCCGTTAACAAAAAGTAAGGCAAAATATATGCAGAAGTATTAAAAAATGTAGTCAGAAACAAGAATTGTATCCCCCCGTCGTCCTCGACGGGGGACGTCGACGTTGTAACAATTTTTCCGTTCTGTAGCGCATGCACTTATCAGCTGTCACTACTTTCCTACGCCAAAATAACCTATGGGGCTATGGCGGGCTATGGACTATGGTTTCTTATAAGAATCGTAATAACAGCATGAGGCGGTAAAACTTCAATCAGTCCGCAGACTTTATTTCACAGGCGATTCCATGCCTTCTCGAACTCATCATTCGATATAATTTGAACTCACCGTCAATCTCCGCACAAAACACATTGCCAATTCGTGTAACTATTCTTTTTGACATAAAATTTTGCGATAATTATATTTTCATCTTCCGGTACCGCCAGTTGCGGAAACGGAATCTGGCTATCTCCCATTTCTCCCGCAGTCGCAGATGCAGCTGCAGTTCCAGCTCGCCGGCAGGGACAGGCACCAGATGGGCCTCGTTCAGTTTTACAACTTTCGGTAGAGCCGAATTCGCCCGAACTTTCGCCATAAACTTATCGCGGTCGCCGAAACGGTCCTCCATTTCCGATAGCCATGCGCCTCTCGACTTATCAAAAAAATACTCAAACCTGTCATCGCTGCAATTTGAAATATTCTTTTCAAGCTCCTTTTCAATAAGCGCCTTTAACTCTGTGTCTTTAAAGAACAGGGCTATCGCAAGGAGCAGCTCAAACGTACTTTTATTAAAAATCAGATTCCGATAATCACAAATTATATCTCTGCTCCATTTATTTTTAATTATATCAAACAAGCTATTCAGCTGTATCTCCTTTTGAAACAGAGGATCCACCAATTCGTGTACGGCCGCCTTAAGCTTTTCAAATTCAAAAAAATGATAGTCAAAATCAAAATGAAATTTTCTTAACAGTCCATACAAATATATCCTTACCGTATGACGCTTCATTTCATCAGAATCATCGTACCATAAAGGTAAAATTGTCAAAGCTATATCATACGATTCCCATCTGCTGGAAAACGACAGCCCAATCAGCATTATATCCGCTTTCATCATAAAAGATGACGGAGTATATTGCTTGAGCATCGGAAACTCCTGAGTCCAGAGTTTCTTTACTTCAGGGTAACTTATTTTTTGTTTCATTTTAGAATTCTTTTTAAGGTTGAATAATAGGACTAATTTCTATACTCCTCGGCTGAATTTTTATGATTATTGAAGGCGCTGGGACAGAACGTCTATAACGAAACATTTGAGGTGTATTGTTTAATTTTATTGCCGGTTTATCAGGATATCCAAATTTATAATCATAAATGATTTTATTCTTTGAATCCCACACATCTAAACGATAAGTTTTTAGTTCATCTTCTGCTTTTTGTCTTACCACCAAGCCTGTATTTTCATAGCTTCCATTTATTTTATTTATATATCTCTCTGTATATGTATGCTTCTTAGTCCCAGCGACTGCGCCTTTGCCTCCTATACTATTCTCAGCACTCACTCCGGCCCTGATAACAATTGACTCATTGGTATACTTACCAGTCCAAAACTCTCTACCCGACAGCGATGCCCGAACTCCACTAAGAAGGCCCGAAGTCACTCCTCCGAAGATAGCTTCTGCAGAACCCTGCATAAGACCATTCAAAAGAGCATATCCAAATTTAGACCCTTCGATAAGAGAATTACCAGCTCCTGTAATAAAACCACTTGAAGCGCCATATGCTGCACCATAAATTGCACCTTGATAAAATCCGACAGTCGCATTTGCAAAAGCTGCAGCATTGGCTGTAAGCATACTTCCGAAACCAACTGCAGTTCCAATGCCAACAGCAGCACCCACTCCACCAGCAACTGCCCCGGTAAGGAAATAGCTCACGCCTTTAGCAAAATTTTTCCAACCACCTCCAGAGGATTTTATCTCTTTCCAATGTGTCGCAACATTGATAGCACCCGTAACTACAGCTGCTACTCCTACTGCCACCCAGAAAAATTCTCCATTTTCATCGACGTAACGCAATGGATTATTCATTACGTATGTAAAGCGGTTATAATTTTGCGACCAGTCGGGATTCTGTATATTGGGGTCTGGAGACAGGAAACGTCCAAGCACAGGGTCATATAGACGTGCGTTCATATTTATAAGCCCGAAATCCGTCAGATGCTCGTGTCCACAATATCCGCGCCCCAGTAATAGCTCAGGTTCTTCACCTGAATTATACACTTGCTGCGTTTCAGGATTCCTGAGTCTGCCCCACGCATCATAACTCAATTCCTGAAGCAATGTATCACCATCATATATATGGGTTATGCTGCCAAGATAATCACGTAGTATATTATAAACCTTACACTCGTTTTCAGCTTGTAGTCGATGAGGCAAAACCTCCCATTCAATTTCCAAATCCGGTTTTATATATACAGCCAGAGCTCTGTAATAATCTCCACAAAGATATAATCGCTCTTCAATAAGCGAACCGTTTTTTTCCAATTCATAACATCCACCAAGGTAATATTTCCGTATAGGTTTAATTCCTCTATACAGCATAGATCCCACCCTGTCAAACTGTCCGTTGTACTTAAACAGGATATAACTTGAATCATCGCTTATCAAAGAGGGGCGAAAGAATGAAGTATATCCTACCCTCTGCGTTGTAGAAGGAATCGCATCATTTTCTGTTTCCAAAGAAGTAACCGCATAGGGTTTTGTATCATCGGAATAACTGAAAATCCCCGCATCTGTTTTAGAAGTGATATTACCTTTAATATCATACTCAACTTTATCATTTCCAAAAGTTGTGAGTCGATTCATAGTATCGTAGGTAAATCGTTCTGATATATTTCTTCGGTTGTTTCTTCTGGTCAGCATGTTTCCGGTTGTTGCATCGATTGAATATGAAATATTCTGATACAACTCATTTTGGGAACTTGCATTTTGACCGGATAGCAAACCGAAGTCCGTATATTGCCAACTACGGAGTATATCTCCGGTTTGAACCTGCAGCGGCTGTCCAAAATCATTTTCAGACTTTAGCTTATATATCTGTCTGCCATCGGTGAGAGTAACTTCGACAAGCGTTCCATTCGAATAATTATATTTCTCGGTTGTAAGAACGCCCCTATGAGATGTATATTCAATCGATGAAATATTACCATTGTCATAAGTGTAAGCTTTCCGAAGCCACACACTATCCAAAGTACTTTCTGTTTCAGAAGAAAGTCGCCCATATTCATCATATATATATTTAGACGAAGTTCTATTGTTTTCACTTAAAATATCTGTCAGCGCCCCATAACTGTCATATATGTATTCAGTTGAAAATTCCGGTAAAACCTGCTTCAATATTCGGCCATATCGGTCATATTCGTAGGTGATAGTTTGCTCATTGGCATACGTTGTAGAAGCCAAATTTCCGGCAATATCATATTTATATGAGGTAACACCAAAACTTGGGTCATAAACTCTTGTTTTTCTACCATAATTATCGTATGAAAATATTGTCGTAACATTTCCAGGAGCAGTTATCTTACTCACTTGCCCATCAGCCTGCAAGGTATATTCTATTATGCCCGCAGGGTCAGTTACAGATGTCACATTCCCAACAGCATCATAAGTCGTCGCCCGAAACACTTTGTCGGTTGTCTTAACTATCGTATTGCCGTTATAACTCCATGTAGTACGTCGCCCGGACGCTTCCTTTATAGATATAGGACGATCATATTTATCAATGGAATAAACATTCCAGCGTGTGGCACTATTTCCGGTAAAGGGCAAAGAGACCTTATTGAGTTTACCATACTGGTCATACAACTTATCGATTTTTCTATAAATTCCGTTGAAACTCAATTCTTTTGTACGCACTTCCCTACCAAGAGCATCGTATATAATGGTTACAGTAGGCTGCCCACTTTTATTTGAAGTGATACTGTATTGTCCGCCCGCCTCGTTAGTCCAACAAAAATGCGTTGATTCTTCTACTCCATCAGGATAGATGGTCTTTATTTCCCGACCGAACGCATCATACGTCTTTTTTGTAATTCCACCTCTGGCATCCGTTATATTTATAATTCGTCCGTGATTATCATAATTGTATTCGGTTAAATTTCCTAAGAAATCAGTTTCACCGATAATCCGTCCATAACTGTCGTATGTTATTCTGGATGTGTTTGAATATGGTGATGAATAAGCTTTTACGGTTTCAGTAATATGGTTGCCATATTTGTCGTAAGTATATGATTCTTGCCGAGCCTGCTTTCCCTCACAATATTCTACTATTACTGTCGGCAGACATTTCGAATGTACCGGTATATAGGTTCTGACTTTATTTGTATTGCCTCCACGACGTGAGGTTGTGACTTTATCAATCATAAAGCCCAGATAGTGACCTGACTTAAAGGTATTGTTATGAATATAACTAAAATCTGTAGTTTTATATATACTACCGGTATAAGCCACATATTCTCGGATGGGATAGGCCAGGCTATCATATGTATAAGTTGTTGTGGTTGTAAAGTTTGATTCTTTGTCATGGTCGACCTTAGTGGTCAATAAAAACTGACGGGTACCATTGCTTTTCCACTTTATATCATAAGTATAGTTTGTACTGAACCTTTTCATTTTCTCGCTTTGTAATAGGCCATAATGAAAAGGATCGAAGACCTTCGCAATAGAATCTCCTCGGCCATCATATGCAACTACTCTTTCAAAACCGCAAAAGCCGAGTCCTTGTTTATGCAAAACTGCGTTTTTATATTTATAAAAGCTATTGTCCACTCTATCTCCATTTAGATAAGTTTCAGTTGCAACTAATACAGTTAGAGGTTCCTGAATATTTATAAACGGGAATTCAGCACCACTTCCTTTCGAGTAAAAGTCAATTGCAATTCTATCTTCATTCAAAAAATGATACAAATTCTTTTCAACAACACCAAGGCTATTAGCCATGCCTGTAATCAATGACTCCTTGTTATCATTGCGAACAAATGAGTACTTGGTTACTGAGCCATTTTTGAGTCCAATAAGACTTGTTATGCGTCCATTCTGATAAACGTCTGTGGGAATTATAATAGCTCCTTCCTCCAAATATAAGGTTCTCCGTATTCTGCCAGTCAAACGATTGTTTTTAGTCAGATAAGTTGAAAAACCTTTCTCGTCAAAAGCAAGGATATCAGGTTGTCCATCGCCATTAACGTCCTGAACTATAAAACCACAGCCATCGCTTTTTTGATTAACCGGCCCGGCAAAAGTAAATTTGCTAAATTGCCCGTTTCCATTAGAATTGTATACAGCCCATACACTATCAGCTCTACCTCTGCTTAATGGCGAAAGCAATATATCAATCAATCCGTCTCCATTGAAGTCACATGTCAATGCCTTTTTGTATTTTGTTTGGGCATTTGTCAATTTAGAAGACGATGAGAATTTAGTATGATAAAAGTGTTTATCGAATGAATAAATATCAGTTCTATCATCTGTGATATGACATAGTTCTGTTTTTCCATCTCCATCACAATCGAAAACAAATAATTTGTCGGTATTGTCAAACGCATTCTGAGGATCTGTTTGGTTTACGCCTATAAAATCGACTTTATAGTCTAATATATGCTTTTTACAATACACCCATTCTTTATTGAGGTCGAAAATATAACACTTTGACGGTTTGCTGCGATCTCCAAATGGTTCATGTGCTGATACAGCAAGTATTTCCATCTTGCCATCTCCATTAAAATCTCCAGAATAATAGTTTTTCGGCTGGACACTTTGCTTACCGTCATTGTCGGTATATACAGTATCAAAATCGAATAATTTCGTAAATTGTTCTGTTAAGTCGCCAGATTCACTCACCTTATAAACTTTAAAAACAACACGGTCTTTATTATTAATCACGAAATTATTAATTTTAACAATGTAGTCTTCATTTGAGCCATCTAAATCCAGACACAATACATCTATAAAACCTTTTTCGGTTTTGACTTCGGATAATGATTTGATGTGACTTTCCCCTATACCACTATAAATAAATATATTTTCGTCACCACTAAATAAATTATCGAATCTATTTTGTGTATGCCCAAACATCCAGCCCGGTAAGTAATGTTGCCAATAAGGATTATAATTAGGAAAAGTTATCACACCATCCGCTCCGGAGTTACAACCAAATCAGCCTCGCACTACCTTGAGCATTCCAGGTTTATCGAAATTGTGCCATTTACTTAATTGCGCCCGCGAGATTTTATAATATGAATCAGACGAACTAATTCCCTCTCCATAAAAGAATGTCAAAGGATTGTATGATTGACCATCCGAAAAATATGAAATATTAGTTAACAACGATATATTGTTACGAGAACTATACTTCAAAGAATACTCGCCCAACGTAACTCCCTTAAAAAGTACACGTATCGATGACAGAAGATGTGTTTCATTCATCCTCTGGCCGGCCCGGAATATTAATAAGTCATCTTCACGAGAAGTATAATTAAATATAACGGATACACCGTTATATGATATCTGGTTCACCCTATACATCACTCCTTCTTGAAGATAGCTATATATTATATTATTTCCATAAAGATCAGAGAGCTTAGTTATAGGATAAAACAATTGATTTGCAATGTTAGTATCATACCCAAATATTGCCACATTACCATTCGGGTAAAATACTTCGAAATATTTTACAACATTATCCAAAATATAACCTTTAGCTTTTATATTGCCGGTTTCTGTTTCATAATTTATTTCGGATATAGTCGTACCGGTTTTTATAAATCTTACTCCATCAAGAACAAAAGAATCGTCTAAATCCATCTTTATTCCTTCGCTCTCACCATCATAATATATATTTTTACCTCCCCGAGCAATCATAGAGATTCCGGATATTGACCACCCCATGCCAAGAGTAGAGTTTCCTTGATGACTGTTATATTCTAAAGAAAGACTCGGCTGGAATCCTCTCATACCTGGATATACCGCTATCGGTATAGAGTAAGTCTTTGCTCCGGTTGTCGTTGAGCCTGATATAATCGATATTTGGCCAATAGACTTGGTTGTATCTACAGGCATTGAATTGGGCACATAATAATTTACAATAACAGGTACAGTAGCAGACAGGCCTTCTGGCACAGGTGCAATATCCGCTAATGGAGTCTGAATTGTTTCAACCTCTTCAACAACTGGATAAAGAACACTTTTAAGTGAATCTTCATATTGCCGAAATCTTTCTTCCGTCCAACCAATGTATCTATTGTTAATAATAGAATCAGCAGATTCTATTATACTTGCCGCGTTGACGTAAACTACCGATGCAACTGCCCAAATGACAAAAAAAAGTCTGAATCTTAACATTGTTTTATCTATTCCTTGATTATTTTCCAACTGGTATATTCGCCATTTAGACAAATCTGGAGAATATACATACCATTACTATAGCCACTTAAATCAATATCAGTTTCTTGCTCAGAAGATATTATCGTTAGAAGTTGTATCCCATCTACGTTAAATATTTGCATAGAACATAAATCCGAATCCATATGCCCTGCTATTTCGACTTTTAAATATCCTTTAGTTGGATTCGGATATATATGGATTGTCTTTTCAGCAAGTATGTCAGAAACACAATTAGCCTTTACTGGAAATTCCGATATTTTCTGAGTACTTATCACAATTTCTCTCAAGATTCGGTTTCCAGCATCGTCATAACTATAATTGATTGTGCGCGAACTCACTACTTGTGCATTCGTAATAAACACGATAACAACAGTAACTAATATTTTAACCAATAAATTCATGGGGAATTGGTATTATTAAATAATTAAGGTTTTACAAAATTAGTATTATTTTTTACATTATAACATACTCTAAATAATAAAGTAAATCATTCCCGATCTTAGTTCATATATTTCAACTAATTAGCAGATACAAAAAGTAGATATAGTAACATCTGCACCTCCCTACATAAAAGGCGGCACTCCCATATGTAAGTGCCGCCTATGCGAAATCAAAGTGAGTGTTTAAATTACCACCAGATGGCTGACAGCGGTTGTGCCGTCGACAAATACAATGCACAGCATGTAGCGGCCGGCCGGTACATTGAGGTCGAACTGCAGGCTGCGGAGTTCGCCGCCGTCGAATTCGGCAAGCAGGCGCCCGGCCATGTCGTAGGCCTGTACCTGACGGATTTCCTTAGGCGCGCTTACATTTACCATGCCATAGGTAGGATTGGGCCATAAAACAGCTGTGACTGTAACATCGGATACACCGCTTTTGATGTTCTCGACTTCGAGCTCCATGGCGTCATTGCCGGGATTGGCGTCGTTCTCCAGCATTGTAGAGGCCTTTACAGTAGCCTTGCGGTATGATGTGAACTCATACGGTACCGGGAAAGTGAATTCCTTGCTTTCGCCCGGCTCGATGGTTTCGTTCATCACAGCCAGCTGCGGCATGGTTCCTATCTGATACTTCATGGGTATGGCGTCAACAGAGGCCTCGCCGTAGTTGGTTACCATTACAGTGACATCGCATACACCCAGCTCCTCGCCGGTTACAGGCGACAGAATGGCGCTCACGCCCACATCACGGGTCAGACAGCGTACGGTGGCGGTAAAGGAGTCGTTCGAGCTGTCGATATCGCCGTTGAGTGCTGTGGCCGCGGTGACGGTGTACACTCCGCAACGCTTCATGTCGACAGTGCCGGGGAAGGTAAATTCCACATTCCCGCCTACCGGAACCGAGGGCACAACGCCGGCAAGGGTCTGCGGGGTATCGCCGTCGGCAAAGCTCACTTCTGCTTTTACCGGTATGTCGAACAGGTCGGCCTCGCCGTAGTTGGTCACTACTACGGTAACAGACTCGGTTGTGCCCAGTGCGGCATCGGCCGGACCTACAAGGGCCGACACACCGGCGTCGAAATCCTTATGAGTGCTGTTTATCTGCATCGTGAGGGTATTGTCGTTGGGATTCACATCGCCCTCTGCCTGTGCAGTAATCGTAAAGGTATATATGCCCTCGGCATCGAGGTCTGCTGCAGTCGGGAAGGTGTAGGCCAAAGTGGTGCCATCGGCTATGGGGCTTTCAGCAACGCCTTCGAGTATTGTGCTGCTGTTGTCGGGACCTGCTACCGTACATGTCAGTTTCACGCCCTGCAGAGCACCTTTGCCCTTGTTGGCCACGCTTACTGTCACAGACTCGGAATGGCCGAGTTTTCCGGAAACAGGCGAATCGAGGCTTACTACTGCCACATCCACTACCGGCAGGCTGGTTATTTCGAAGGTCAGTTCGTTGTCTTCCGGAGTCAAGTCAAGTGGTACAACTGCGCGGCATACTGCCTGATAGGAACCGGGGGCACTGAGGTCCACACCGTTGAAAGCCACACGGTAGGTTTCGCCGTCGCTACACTGGCTGGTATAGTTGATGTATTGGGTATGATAGGTGCGTCCGTTGACTTCCAGTTCAAACGGCACTCCTTCAACACCCTGCGACGAGTTACCTACGAATTCCACTTCCACGCGTTCGCTGTCGCCCAGCACGGCGGCCCCGCTGTGGCTAAGCCGGCGTGTTACGGCAAGGTCAGGGAGCACGTCGGCTTCCGCCAATGTTACCGAAGCATTTATGAACAGCGAGCGGGTATTACCCCGGGGCTGCAGACAGATGCTGTACGAACCGTCGACCGGGACACTGAAGAATCCTATGTAGCGGCTCATGTCATTCCGGGTCGACTGCGGCAGTTCTATCACAGGCACACGGGTGTCGGTGGCGGCATTGTAGGCGAACACGTCAATATCGGTGCTGTCACCCTCAAGCACATAGTAGCTGAACGACACACGCACAGGCTTGTCGGCAGTCAGGTTTATGGCCGGAGTAGCCACATAGTCGTTGGCCTCTGTGGAGCCATCCGAAAGGTAGATGTATCCTACTCCCATGCTGCGGTCGGGTGTGAAGGCGAAGATGTCGCGGTTGAGATTGAAGGCAGCCATGCGCTCCAGGGCCTCGGCGGGCAGCGGGCTGTAAGGCAGGCTGTACGGCTCGATGTAAGTAAGTAACTCGCTCACACTGTTGTTGGCGGCGTATTCATCGCCGTAAGTGCTTACGCTGACAGTGAGCTGTTCGTCGGTCGAACCGCTGAACACAAAGTCATCGTTGAAATATACCGTATATTCGGTATCGGGTTCCAGAGCCACGTTGTCGAACTGCAGCGTACGGGTACCGATGCTTTCCGATGCCGCCACCATAGTGAACGAATTCACCGCGGCGCTGCCGTTGTTACGGATTACAAGGCCAACCGGATAACTGCGGATGTCGGACACGTATCGCGACGGCAACACAATCTTCTCGGCCGAAAGGTCGCAGGCAAGATGCTCGGTCAGACGGAAGCGGCCTATATAGATACGGTAGTCGATGGCTTTGTTGTCGCGTACATCGAATCGCAGCTGATAGATACCGTCCTGCTCAGGGGTAAATGTAACCACATTTTCCTGATAGACAGGGCTGGTAACGTTGGCCGATGCTATATCGTGCATGCTTCCGTCGGCTGTATTCACCAGCTTCACCTCAAGAGGAAGCGAGCCGCCGTCAAGGCCTATGCGACTGAGATACGACAGTTTGTATGTGGTACCGCCGTCGAGCTGTATATGGCGCGAGGTAAGCGATTCGTCGGACGATGGCAGTGTCACGGTTGTGAACCCATACATACCACCGCCGTAACTGAACACATACGTATCGAGTTCGGAATCCGAACGGGCCATGAAGGTATAGCCGTCGCCGTTATTGTCGGAGTATGCCCAGCGGGCAACATCAGTACCCTTTGCTACGGATGTGCCCATATCGGGTATATAGGGCACGAGCGTAAGGTCGCTTTCCAGGCGGAACTCAACGGCATCGTTGGCAGGGTCCTCATCCTCCGGCAGCTCTACCCAAAGACGAATTATATGGGCTGTGCCCAAATCGCTCAAGTCCACGGTGCTGCTGAAGGTGAATTCGGCTGTGCTGTTCGGAGCCAGCGCATCGGACATAGTTTCGGCAAGCACTTCCTTGCCGTCAATAGCCAGATGCACTCCGGCTGTACCTGCGGCTATTGTTTTCGAACCGTAATTGGCTATTGTGGCGCTGACTGTTTCCGCATCGCCATAGCGGTAAGACGCAGGAACGGGCGATTTCACAGCCACTACCGAGGCATCGTTGTCGACATTGCGGTAGAAGGCTATATCCCTTAGATACATTACTCCGGCTCCGGCCTCGCTGAGCGAATGGAAGCCTACGTAATAAATACCCGACCGGGGAGCTGTAAACACCGCCGACTGGTTCAGGGCATTCTCATCGGTGATATTGTCGTTGCTCCATATTTCGTGCAGGTCGCTTTCCATGTCTGCATCGGTACTGACATAGACTTTCATTATATTGGCGCCGGAGCCTTCGTCCTCGGTTATGGCCGAGAACTCTATGCGGTACGCGTTTCCGCCCTGCATGACCACCGGACGCGATACCAGAAAGGCATCGTTGGGGTCGTCGTTCCACTCGGGTTCCACGTACCAAACGAAGTCGTTCCAGTCCATGTAATCCCAGCCGTATTCCGAATTGTTCTCAAAGGTCTTCCAGTTGTCGTCCGATGTGGAGGCCACTCCGTCTTCGTTGTGGTAGAACGGTATATAGGGTACCGACACCACCTGGTTTTCAACATAAGCGGTAATCTCGTTATTGGAATCGATAAGGTCACCGTCGGCGCGTACTCCGGCCACGATTGTCTGTGGCCGCCCTGTGGCACTGAGGTCTACTCCGCCGGTAAAACTGAATGTATAGCCGGTTCCCGGGGCCACCGGCTCGGGGAAAGCAAACTGCTCGCTGTGTTCGGCCCCTCCTCCTATGCTGTAATAGAACTCGGCCTCGGCAAGTGCGCGTGTACCTGAGTTGCGCATGGTAATGCTGAGTGGTTCCGAGGCTGTGAATACGCCTTCGGTCGGCCGGCGGTCATCGGTCGAATAGTTAATGCCGACAATCTCCGGGTCGACCTCGGGCAGAAGCGACAGAAACACTCCGTCGATATATCCGGCCAGGCCCTGGGGATTATAGGCGGGTGTGGCATCGATATAGAATTGCAGCAGTATCCGGTCGGCTCCGTTGAATTTGGCCGGCAGCTGATATTTGTAAAGATTCCAGTTTTGCACCGGTATGCTGGTGTACGATGACTCCTGTGTCGACGAAAACAGGTCCGTCCAGCTGGCGCCGCCGTCGTGGCTGGCCCGGAAACGGAAATCAATGCCGCCACGGAAAGCGTAGTTGAGTTCGTAGCCGTAGAATCCCACCTGAAGGCCGCTCTTGCCTGTCGCATCTATTTCGGGCGATGTGAGGGTTAGTCTGGTGTCGCTTCTGCTCACCATTATCTTGGCTGAATGTACATTCGATGACTCAATTGCCGAGAACCGGGGCCGGTCGTAATCGCCGAGTGTCCACTCTATGGTATTGCCTTCGACCTCATTGACCTGTGTCCATGAGGCGGGAAATGTTTCGCCGTCGAAACCTTCCACAAACAGGGTGCTGCCGTAATATTGTGCCGTGGCCGTAGCTGCGCCGCAAAGCATCAGCAAGCCCGCCAGCATCTGACGTGTTTTCATAATACTGTAAATTTAGCTGATTGTCCGTCGATATTTATTACATACACACCGGCAGCAAGACCCGGAAGACTGATTGTGCCGTCCGTAACAATGCCACAGTACAGCAAGCGCCCGTTGCAATCCAGCACGGCGGCGTTGCCTCTGCGATTCACCATAAGCTCTCCGCCGGAATAAAGCGCCTGCAGAGATTCGCTGCCGGCTACTGCCGTTGTGAGCGACGCAGGCTCCGGAAGTACTATATTCTGGGCATACACGCTGCCTTTGCCATTGGACATACCGTTGTCACCCCAGGTCAGCACCATCTGGCGGCCTCCGGCATAAGTCAATGCCCCGCGGCCCTTGTCGCCTTGCATTGTACTCACCGGCACTTGTGTATCCAATACTTCGCCATTGGAGTCGAGATGACTGTATTCTATTGTCGCCCGGTTGAAATCCGATGCGTTACGGTATACCACAGCCAGCTCGCTGCCATCGGCGACGACCTGTACTCCGTATATACTTACCTGATACGAACTGCCATCGAGCAGCAGCGGACTATCCCACGCATATTCACCGTCGGAATTGTATCTGCTCACCGACATATTCGTGCCATAAGCATCGGTAAAACTGTATGCCACATATATATTGCCGTCAGGTGATATTGCCGCCACATGCGGCGCCGAATAAAACTGTGGTTCTGACCATAAAAGATTGCCCTCGCGGCTGACCGCCTGAACCGCTCCCACTACCTTGGTAATGTTTTCGGCATGGCGCCAGCACAATACCACTCCGCCATCGGCGTACGGCACTGCCTCGGGTTCGGAACTTACAACCGCCCGGCCTTGATCGACTATAGCGGGTGCATCCCATGCAGCCTCGCCGTTGGCTGTATAACGCATCACTGCCATATTGCCCGCATCGGCCTGTACATATGCCACATAAAATGAATCGTCGCCGGCCTCGGCCAGTGTATAGAGGCCATTGGTGCCGGGCAGTTCTATCACTCCGCCCCACGCTTTGGCGCCGTCGCCGGTCAGTTTTGTGATTTTGATTGTATTGCGCAAACCCACCAGTGACTGATATGCCACTATTATATTGCCGGCATCGGTGTGGAGTAATTTCGGATTCAGACATGACTCGGCAGAAAGCTCGGCTACAGGCACTCCTTCGCCCCATTTTTTCTCACCGTCAGGCCCCATTTTGTACACATAGGCTTGCCATACACCGTTGCGCTTGTCTGAATATACTATATAGGCGTTGCCTTCGGCATCGGAGTCTATGTCATAGCCGCTCGACCAGGTGGGAGTGGGATACTGCGACACATATATGCCATTCTCTCCCAGCTGAGGCTCACCATCCTTGTCGACCAACTGCATCTTCAGGGCGGCACTTTCATCCTCCCACGACAGCCACGCAACAAACGTAGATTCGTCCGGACCCGGTGCTGCCATTGGCAAGTCCTGACCACTGCTTTCTCCTGACAGCAGGAGGTTTTTCTGAGGTGACGTGTTCCACGCCTGAATAATGCCTGCCGAGGCAAGTATTACCGGGACAATAAGTAATTTTTTCATCATGGCAAAAGTGCTTTAAGATGTTAAACAAGCTGATTAGCCAACCAAAAAGAATGGGATTGACGCACAAAGATAGCTAAATATTATTGCAAAACAATAACAGCTTGCAAAAAAAACTTTTCCACAATAGTGTTTTTCCTGTATTTGGATAATAAATAGCCTCCATCCAACAGCATAATTATTGAATGGAGGCCATGCCCGATTTTCTCAGAACCTGATTAGACCGGCTTCTCGAATTTTCCAAGGGTGCGGACAGCCTCGGCAAAGTCTTTTTTATCGATTATGGCTTTGTTTCGTACCTTGAACCTGTTGTTGTAAACGGTCTGAGCCGAACAGTGCAGGAAGTCGGCTATCTTTACGCTGTCGCTGATGCCAAGGCGCACAAGGGCGTAGATGCGCAGCTCGGTATTGAGCAATTCACCCTCCTTGGGCACTATGCGCTTGTCGTCCTGCAGCAGTGAGTTGAAGTCGTTTACAAAGTCGGGATAGATGTGCAGGAATACGGTGTCGAACGAACGGTAAAACTCGCGCAGTTCGTCCTTCATATTGTCGCCGCCCGCTGTTTCGGCCTCGATTTCGCGGTACTGGCGTGTCATGGCCTTTACGTGTATGCTCTTGCGGAATTCCTCGAGTTTGCGTATATAGTTGGAGCAGATTGTGAATATATAGCCTATGTACTCCTCTTTTACATAGTTTGCCTCGGTCAGCTCGTCGTTCTTGCGCGTAATGTCGGCGTTGAGTTCCTTGAGTTTGGTATTGGCCTCTGCCAGCTGAGCCTGAGCGTCGGAAAGTTCGCGCAGGTTGCGGTTCAGCTGCTTGTTGGCGCTGTCGAGATTGCGTCCCTGACGTATCAGGCGGCGGTTCTGCTTTATGATTATGGCTATGGTCATGGCAAGCACAGCACTGAGCAGACACACCAGTGTCAGAAACAGATTGGTGCGCCGCTGCTGGCGGTGGTTACGCTCCTGATAGGCCTTACTTACAGCATCGAGAGTCTTCATTATGTCGAAAGCCCGCCCGCGGTTGGGGTAGCTTATGGCCTTGTCGAGGTTGAAGTTGATATATCGGTAGGCGCGGTCAATATCGCCCTCTCCGTTGGCGAACATTATCTTGGCCAGGTCGTCGAACGACGCTATTTCGGCGTTGGCGATTCTGACATCGATCATAGCCGACAGCACCATGTATTTCCGGGAATTTTCTTCGTCGCCGGCCTGCTGGTACAGACGCGCGAGCACATAGGCATTCATGGCGTCGCGCCGTGTGTCTTTTGCCGAATATTCAATGCGGCGGCGCAGAGCCTCGTTCAGTTCCGGGTCGTTATGATCGGTGCCTATCACATCCCAGCCTCGGTACCACAGATATTCGGGATGGTCGGGAGTTATCACGGTCATTATCGAATCCTTGTAGCTGCGTTCCATAGCGTAGTACTCGTTGGTTTCGCCTCCGGTGTAGTTGCCCATGTGGCTGTACAGGTATATTTTCTGGCCGAAATATGGCACAAGTTGCTTGTCGGTCAGTTTGGCGCGGTCTACCGTGGCCAGCAGACTTTCGGCCTCGCGCAGCAGACCTATCGCGGCCAACAGATACGATTTCTGAATCAGACTGCCGTTCAGGCGTGCAGTATCGCCATTGCGGCGCGCCATGGCTATGTTGGCGTCGACATACTTCATAGCCGAGTCGGAATTATAGGTCAGATATTCTTCATAAAGCTGCGAATTGAGCGAAAAGCGTTCGTCGGTTTCCGTGGCCCCGGCCTGCCGGCTACGTAACTCTCCCAAACGCATAAGCTTGATGCGGTCGAATTCGTCACGCCTGTCGATAAGTGAATCCAGCGTTGTGATTTCGGGCGGCACGTCAGCCGACTTACGGCTACAGGCTGTTGAAATACACGTGCATAGTGTGATGAATAAAATCAGATATAGCGGTTTTTTCATGTCTTTCGATTTGGAAGGGCGCAACAAAATTAATAAATAATTTTGAATCCTCCGCTATATCTTTCTGATTTTTATGACTGCATGCGACGTAACTGCTTCCGGACAGGATCCTGCTTATGCTTGCACTGTTAAGGCAGGGATGCCTCCGCTCCGGAGCTAATTTGCAAAAGAGCCGCTTCCCTCACGGGATGCGGCTCTTGAAATATTAAAATGAATCAACTTAACGTTTGATTTAGTCCTGATTGAGGTTTACGCGCTTGAAAGCTACAACCGCCAGACCACTCTGAGCTTTTTCGAGGTACTTGCCGATGGTGAGCTCACCGTCTTTGATGAACTCCTGTTCCATCAGGCAGGATTCCTTGTAGAATTTCTGCAGACGGCCCTTGGTTATGTTTTCAATCATCTGCTCGGGCAGGTTGGCAGCCTTGGCTTCTGCGGTTTCTTTGATGATTACGCGAGCCTTGTCGGCGTCCTCGGCGGTGAGCCAGCCCTTGGCGATGTTCGATTCGATGTGGTCTTCGCTGTCAACGAGGTTGGGGTTGATACCAGCCTTCTTGAGAGCGTTCTCTACGGCCTTCTGAACCTGCTCCTGCTTGGTTTTTTCGATGGCAACGGCCTTTTCGCTTTCAACCACTTCGGCGGGAACGCTTGCCTGGTCTACGGCTACGGGGTTCATCGATGCAACCTGCATTGCCACGTCGCGGCCTACCTGGTAGTCAACGCCTTCGAGGTTGAAAGCTACAATGGTGCTGAGCTTGTTGCCAAGGTGGTTGTACGAGGTGGTACTGGGTGCTTCGAGCCATTCGTATGCGCTGATTTCGGTCTTTTCGCCGGTCTTGCCGCTTTCTTCTGTTACGAGGTCGGCTATGGTAAGACCATTGAGCTGCAGAGCCTTGAGTTCGTCGATTGACTTAACACGGTTAGCAACTGCGGCGTCGAGAATCTTCTGGGTGAGTTCAACGAAGCCTGCGTTTTTGGCTACGAAGTCGGTTTCGCAGTTCAGGGCCACGATAGCGGCGAAGTTGCCTTCGTTCTTGGCCAGCACGCAGCCTTCGGCTGCCTGACGGTCTTCGCGCTTGGCGGCAACTGCCTGACCTTTCTTGCGGAGAATCTCAACGGCCTTTTCGATGTCGCCGTCGGTTTCGGCAAGAGCTTTTTTGCAGTCCATCAAGCCGGCACTTGTGAGGTGACGCAGCTTGGTGATTTCTGCCATTGTTACTGCCATAGTATCTGGAGTTTTTGGAGGTTTGTGATTGAGTTTAATTATTCGGCTGCTTCTTCAGCTGCTTCTGCTACGGGAGCTTCGGCTTCCTCGGTTTCGTCGTTGCGACGTACGCGGCGACGTTCGCGCTTGGGAGCTTCTTCGCCTTCAGCTGCGGCAGTGTCGATTTTTTCAGCCTTGCGCTCTTCAAGACCTTCGGCCATGGCACCGCAAACAGCACCGAGGATTACCTCGATTGACTTGCTGGCGTCGTCGTTGGCGGGGATTACGAAGTCAACGCAGTTGGGGTCAGAGTTGGTATCGACGATACCGAACACGGGGATACCCAGACGGTTTGCCTCGGCTACAGCGATGCGCTCTTTAAGTACATCGACTACGAAGAGGGCGGAGGGCAGACGGTTGAGGTCGGCAATCGAGCCAAGGTTCTTTTCGAGCTTGGCGCGCTGGCGGGTCACCTGAAGGCGTTCGCGCTTGCTGAGGTTATCGAAGGTGCCGTCCTTGATCATCTTGTCGATGGAAGTCATCTTCTTCACAGCCTTGCGGATGGTAGGGAAGTTGGTGAGCATGCCGCCCGGCCAGCGTTCGGTCACGTAGGGCATGTTCACGCTCTTAGCCATGTCGGCGATTACTTGCTTGGCCTGCTTTTTGGTGGCTACGAAGAGCACCTTCTTGCCGGACTTGGCTATCGATTTGAGGGCAGCGCTTGCTTCTTCGAGCTTTGCGGCTGTCTTATAGAGGTCGATGATGTGGATACCGTTGCGCTCCATAAAGATGTAAGGAGCCATTGCAGGATTCCATTTGCGCTTGAGGTGGCCGAAATGGCAGCCTGCTTCGAGGAGTTGGTCAAATGTGGGATTTGCCATGATTTTGTTTGGGGTTGGTTTACGTTCTTTTGAAAAATACAACCGTGAGGTAGGGAACGTGTCCATCTTCGCGGTTTAGATACTAAACACAAATTCGCGTTCTTGACAGTATGCCGCCATAAAAGCGGCCTGCGATTAACGCTTCGAGAACTGGAAGCGCTTGCGTGCCTTGGGCTGACCGGGTTTCTTGCGTTCTACGGCGCGAGGGTCGCGGGTCATGAAGCCTTGCTTGCGCAGCACTGCCTTGTCGTCGGGGTTGATTTTTACCAGCGCGCGGGCGATACCCAGACGGAGTGCTTCGGCCTGGCCTTTGTAGCCACCGCCGTCGAGGTTCACGTGGATGTCGTACTTCTCGGCTACGTCGAGTGTAGTGAGCGGCTGTTTTACGATGTACTGAAGAATCGAAGAGGGGAAGTACACTTCGAGGGGTCGCTTGTTGATGGTGATCACGCCGTTGCCTTCTTTGACAATAACGCGTGCGACTGCGGCCTTACGACGGCCTACTGCATTAACTGTTTCCATGCTTCAATTACTTCAATGTGTTGATGTCGATAACTTTGGGGTTCTGTGCTTCGTGGGGGTGGCTGGGACCGTTGTACACGTGCATGTTCTCAATCAGGCGACGGCCCAGACGGTTCTTGGGCAGCATACCCTTCATAACACGGATGTACAGGGGGTGCATGCCGGGCTTGAGGTGCTTGTTGAACGACTTCTTCATCAGCACTTCGGGGGTGAGCTCACGCTGACCGCCGGGGTAGCCGGTGTAGTTGAGATAGATTTTGTCGGTCATCTTCTTGCCGGTCAGGATGACTTTGTCGGCGTTGATGATGATTACATTGTCGCCGCACTCTACAAAGGGTGAGTAGCTGGGTTTGTACTTGCCGCGCAGAAGCTTGGCAACTTTAGCGCAAAGACGGCCCAGAACCTGGTCGGTAGCGTCGATAACTACCCACTCACGTTCCACCTGCTGTGCGTTGGGTGATACTGTCTTGTAACTTAAGGTATCCACTTTAAATGTTTAATTAATAGTTAGTTAATTTGACTTGCCGCTGCCCGGAGCTTGGCCAAAAGCGACCGGACACAGCTTGCCCTGTTATTAATTGGACATAATCGGACTGCAAAGTTACGAATTATTCGCCTAATTTCCAAATTTTTATTGACGCTCTGTGTTTTTTACACCATGTTTTTGCCTCTGCGCCACGCGCTGGGGCTGCAGCCTGCCTGCTGACGGAAAAAGCTGCCGAAAAACGACTGGTTGGCGAACGACAGCTCTGCGGCTACCTGCTTGATGCTTTTTTCGGGGTCGGACAGCAGGCGTTTGGCCTCATTCAGCACCATGGTGGATATCCACTCGCAGGGGGTGCGGCCGCTGCGGCGACGCACGAGCGACGAGAAGTAGCGTGTGCTCAGGCACTGCAGTCCGGCGTAGAACTGAACCTCGCGGTGGCTGCGGTAATGTTCGTTGAGGTGGCGTATGAAATGGTCGAACACGGCGTCGGCACGGGTTTTAACTTCGGGCTCGACCTGCTGTTTTTCAAAAAAGATGTTTATAATTTCGTAGCACAGTGCCTCGCCCAGCGCATGCAGGCAAAGGCGCCCTACCTTGTCGGAGGCCAGATGCTGACGAGCCATAGCCACTTTCAGCAACTCCTCGAAGTCGCGACGGATGTCGCCTTCAAGAGCCGCCACGGGGTTCGACAGAAGCAGTATCTGACTCCGGGTATCGGTGATCAATCTCAACACTTCCTGCACAAAGTCGAAATTGGCTATGCCGGCCACTCCGCGCAAATTGTCGGAATAGTCGGTGATACGGGTATGCGAGTACGGCGGGTATATATATAGGTGCCCACGGGTAAGATTGACCGTACGGTCTTCCGACATAAAGCTGACACTACCCTCCGTGCAGTAGAAAAATCCGTTGACGCTAAGATGGATGTTAAGTCCGATGCGCTCTATGGTGCTGCAATCCACATAGTGTAGTCCCAGTTCAGGCTGCCTGTTGCCGTCGCTCATTTTTTACGCTTCTTCTTACGGTCATTGTGGATTTTGATTCCGAATATTATCACGGAGCATATTGTAGTGATTACGTTGGTTATCACCAGAGGTATGTTGGCAGGCGGCAGGAGTCCGTTGACCACAAAGAACACGCTGCCCAGACCGAGCATTATGAATGTAGGCAACGCGATACCGTCTGTATCGCGGGTGCGCATGGTAGTGATTGCCTGAGGCATGTAGCCGAGAATCATGCACACGCTGGCTATATAGCCGAAAATCTCATGTATATCCATTGTCTGAATTTCAGTATATCAAAAAGGCGCCATGTCGAGTCCTCGACACGGCGCCTGGTGTTAGTCTGTAATTGTTTCAGTTATAGATTGGCTGAATTACTTGGCTTCTTCGAGGGTGCAGATGCTTACACGGTTCCACGATTCTTCTTCGAACATTTCACCGATACCCTGACCTTCAGCCTCGATGCGGCTTGAAGAAATCTTATACTTGTTTACGAGAGCGTTCTTTACTGCTTCGGCACGCTTTTTGGCGAGAGCGATGTTGAGATCCAGAGGACCGTCCTTTGAGGCGTAGCCCTTGATTACAACCTTGCTGTTGGGGTGATTCTTCATGTAAGCGGCAATCATTTCGACGTTAGGCTGCTGGTCGGCGGTGATAGCGCTTGAACCGATTTTGAAGAACACGTAGCGAACCGAGTTGAGGTTGTTGCTTACTTCCTTGATTACTTCGGGAGCCTTGTTGCGGCAAGCGGCGAGGTCGGCTGCGAGAGCTGCGTTCTGAGCTTCGGCGGCTGCCACTGCAGCGAGAGCTGCGTCGCGTTCGCCACGCATGGCGTTAACCTGAGAGTTGAGTGCGTCGATGTCGTTCTGGCTGTAGCCCGGGTATACACATTCGAAACCGTCGCCGAAGTGATAGGTCACGCCTGCCAGGAAGTTGAAGGTGGCGGCGTTGATGTTATAACCGCTGGCGGTCTGGGCAATAGGCGCACCGTTCATGTTCCAGGCCACATATGGCTTGAGCGATACGGTGAGGTTATCGTTAACATTGAAGTTGAAGTTCAGACCTGCCTTGGTCACGAAGTAGTTTTTGTCCTTGCGGTAATCGAACTCGTCGCTGCCGTTGATGTAGTCGTGCCCCCAGCCTGCGCCAAGTACGGCGGCGATAGAGAACGGACGGGTAACGCAGTCGTAACCGCCGAAAAGGTTAAAGAGGTCTACTGTTGCATAAGCGCCTACGTACGACTGGTCGAATGCTGTGGTGCTGTGTACGTAGTTACGCCAGGATGAAGTGTTTACTGCTGCGGTGGCTTCAACTCCAAGACCAAATACCGGAGTGATTTGCTTGTCGAGGTGCAGACCTGCCACACCGCGCATGTCGCCCCAGAATGCTGCATGGTTCATGGGTGTGGTAACACCTCCGTCTAAACCGAGCGACCAATTGTCGAAGAAGCTTGACTGCTCAATTCCCTGAGCAGATGCGGTCATTGCGCCCAGCGCGAGTGCCGCTACTAATACGGTTTTTTTCATTTGAAAGTTGATAACGTTACTAATTCGGCACAAAAATACGGCCTTTTTTGCTAACTACAAAATTTATTTAATATAATTTTTGCTTATTGTTTTCACAAAAATTAGGTTAAAGACCAGAACTTAAGCTTCGTTGCTATGCTGTTTGACATAGTTAAAAAACTGCCGTCTTTCTGTTTTCTTTGTATTTCTAACAAGCCCGGACGTGGTTTGGTTCGTTTTAGGGGCTACATTTCTGTCATCATACCGGCTCAACTGTAAAACCGGCGAGGCGAAGCAGCGATATAAGGCCCTGATCGCCCGGCAGATGCCCGGCTCCAACAGCTACAAACAGGGCGCCTGAGCGAAGCGACGGCGCCAGCCTGTCGACCCAGGCCCGATTGCGCCCCTCGACAAGTTCTTCGATATTCTTCAGCCCCCGGTATTGTTCGAACTGGCTGTGGAGCCGGTCGAGTTCGGCGCTTTTATAGTCGGCTATCAGCCGGCGGGCATCGTCCTGCTGATTACCCTCCATCATACCTTTGAAAGCCTCTTCGACATTATTGCTTACAAATTCGCCCAGCAGGTTCAGCTGGTAGTCCAGGCCCTCCAGTGGCAGCTCTTCCATGCCGAGATAGCGGGCGTAGTTCACAAGCCCGAGGTCCATAGGCATTTCCACCTGAAAGCCCGACTGCAAGTCCGCCATTACGTTGGCCGACGGATATTTCATCAAAAGACCTACCAGATTAAGTTGCCGTATATCGGCGGCTATGGTAGCGCTGTCCCCGCCGTTGTGCTGCAATATATAATCGCACAGAGCGTCGGCAGTGGCGACTGTGAGTTTGTCGCCCAGAGGCGGCTCTGCCATCAGGCGCTGCGCAAGCTCCATCATGGAACTCTGCATCGCAACGGCGTCGGGTATTCCTATTTCGGTGTAGAGGGTATCACAGGCAGCGAATGCGTCATCAAAACCGGATATTGAGTCGGCATATGCCACGTCAACGAAATGGCAGGTACCAAGCAGGTACGACGGACGCGCGCCGGGCGCCTCGATTTTCCACAGCAACTGAGCCATGGCGCCCAAGGCCACGGACAACAGCATTAAGGACATCAGAAACTTTTTCATATTGCTTATATATAATAATGTGTGATTCGACGATAATACACAACTGCATCCTTCGGCCGGAACATCGCTGCCTACGGCAACATACATTAATTGTAAAGTTAACACATCCCGTACAAGCGACAGTACTATATACACCTAAATTATGTTAAAGCCATTTATTTAGTGCAAGCCAATGTTAAATAAGTGTTAAAGATGCCGTGGTGCCGATTTTTTTTATAAATTTGCAATCGGACAAATTCCAACTATACCATAAAACATCTATATAATTATCCTAAAAATTTAATCCACCGACTATGGCAAAAGTAATTGGCGCAGTAGTGATCGATAAAGATCGCTGTAAAGGCTGCGACTTATGCGTGGTGGCATGTCCGACCGACGTGCTGCTCCTCCAGCCCAAAGAAGTGAACGACCGAGGCTACCATTATGCATTCACGGCCCAACCCGAAGCCTGCATAGGCTGCGCTTCATGCGCCACGGTGTGCCCCGATGCTTGTATAACCGTTTACCGCCAGGTGATCAAATAACACACTACTTATGGAACAGGAAGAAATCAAATTGATGAAGGGTAATGAGGCCATTGCCCACGCCGCCATCCGCGCCGGCTTCGACGGCTATTTCGGCTACCCCATCACCCCCCAGTCGGAGGTTCTTGAAACTCTCGAAGATCTCATGCCGTGGGAAACCACCGGTATGGTCGTGCTCCAGGCCGAAAGCGAAGTAGCCGCCATCAACATGGTGTACGGCGGTGCAGCATCCGGCAAAGCAGTAATGACTTCGTCGAGTTCGCCGGGTGTCAGCCTCAAGCAGGAAGGCATTTCATATATAGCAGCTGCCGAACTTCCGGCACTCATCGTAAACGTAATGCGCGGCGGCCCCGGTCTGGGTACCATCCAGCCCTCGCAGGCCGACTACTTCCAGGCCACCAAGGGCGGCGGCCACGGCGACTATCGTCTGATTGTACTCTCGCCCGCCACCGTACAGGAAATGGCCGACTTTGTAGGCATGGGCATGGACCTGTCGTTCAAATACCGCGTACCCGCCATGATTCTCGCCGACGGCGTTGTTGGCCAGATGATGGAGAAAGTTGTGCTTCCGCCTGTGCGTCCCCGCCGTACCGAAGCTCAGATTGCCGAGCAGTGCCCCTGGGCAGCCACCGGTAAAGACGGTCGCAAGCACCGCAATGTGGTTACATCGCTGGAGATGGAGCCCGACAAAATGGAAAAGAACAACCTGCGCCTGCAGGAACGCTACCACGAAATCGAAAACAACGAAGTTCGCTTCCAGGAATACTTTACCGACGACGCCGAATACCTCATCGTAGCCTTCGGTTCGATAGCACGTATCTGCCTCAAGGCCATTGAGGAGGCCCGCGCACAGGGCATCAAAATAGGTCTGCTGCGCCCCATCACCCTGTGGCCCTTCCCCACCAAGGAAATCGAACGCCTTGGCAAGCAGGTCAAAGGCATACTGACAGTGGAACTCAACGCCGGACAGATGATCGAAGACGTGCGTCTGGCCGTAGGCAAAGACATGCCCGTTTACCACTTCGGCCGCATGGGCGGCATCGTACCCAACCCCAACGAAGTTATCGACGCCCTCAAAAAGCACTTCAAAATTTAAAATACCATGAATCCCAACGATATAATCAAACCTGAAAATCTGGTTTATGCGCGTCCGCGACTGCTCGACGAACGCAACACCCACTACTGTCCCGGCTGCAGCCACGGCGTGGTTCACCGCCTTCTGGCCGAGCTTATCGACGAAATGGGCCTTGAAGACAAAACCATCGGAGTGGCACCGGTAGGCTGCGCCGTATTCGCATACAACTACATCGACGTCGACTGGGTGGAAGCTGCCCATGGCCGCGCTCCCGCCGTGGCAACCGCACTCAACCGCCTCAACCCCGAAAAGTTTGTGTTTACATATCAGGGCGACGGCGACCTCGCCGCAATCGGCACAGCCGAAACCATCCACGCCGCCAACCGCGGTGAAAACATCGTGATGGTGTTCATAAACAATGCCATCTACGGCATGACCGGCGGCCAGATGGCCCCCACCACCCTGCTTGGCCAGAAAACCGCCACAACCCCCTACGGACGTCGCGCCGACCTCAACGGCTTCCCCATCAAAATCAGCGACATCCTGGCCGGCCTCGACGGCACCTGCTACGTAACCCGTCAGGCAGTACATACCCCCGCAGCCGTACGCAAAACCAAGGCCGCTCTGAAAAAAGCCATCCAGAACGCCCTCGACAAAAAGGGCACATCGGTAGTTGAAGTAGTCAGCACCTGCAACTCGGGCTGGAAACTCTCGCCCGCCAAGTCCAACCAGTGGATGGAAGAGAATATGTTTGCCAAATACCCCTTAGGCGACCTCAAAAACGTTTAATCCTGTCACAGCCCAACTATGAAAGAAGAAATTGTAATTGCCGGTTTCGGTGGCCAAGGTGTGCTGTCGATGGGCAAGATTCTGGCTTATGCCGGACTTATGAATGATCTCGAAGTTACCTGGATGCCGGCATACGGCCCCGAACAGCGCGGCGGTACCGCAAACGTTACCGTTATCCTGTCCGACGCGCCGATTTCGTCGCCCGTTCTCGACCAGTACGACACTGCCGTTATCCTCAACCAGCAGAGCCTCGACAAGTTCGAGAGCAAGGTGAAACCCGGCGGAACTCTCATCTACGACCCCTACGGCATTCACCACGCTCCCACCCGCACCGACATCAAGATTGTGCCCGTCGATGCCATGGACGCCGCTCTGAAGATGAACAACACCAAGACCTACAACATGATTCTGCTGGGCGCACTGCTCAAACAGCGCCCCATCGTGCCCACCGAGGCTGTAATCAAAGGTCTGCGCAAAACCCTTCCAGAACGTCACCACCACCTGATTCCCCTCAACGAAGAGGCTATCAAGGCCGGCATGGCGCTCTGCTAACGAAATTCCGGAATATCAAAAGCTAATCACAGCGGCGATAAATTTCGCCGCTGTGTTTTATTATCAAATATGGAAAATATCGAACAACAACTGGCTCAACTTACCCAAATAATCAACGCCGGCAACGCAACAGCCGACACATATTATCAGCGCGGACGGCTGAACTGGAAACTGCAGCAGCACGGTGCCGCCATGAGCGACTACGAAACTGCCGCACAGCTCGACCCGTCGTCGCCCGCAGTACAGGCTTTGGAAATGTCGCGCCAGGTTATGGATTTCTACCATAAGGACCGCTACAATCCTTAGCTTTCATTTTCATTTCCATATCTGCCGTATAATTATTATCTTTGCATTCCGAGAAAGTGCTCTAATAATTACGCGACAGATGAAACTTGTAATACAACGAGTGAAACATGCCTCGGTAAGCATCGCAGGCAAGCTTCACAGCGAAATATACGCCGGACTGCTGGTGCTCGTGGGAGTGACTCACGACGACACCGAAGCCGACGTGCGCTATCTTGCGGCCAAAACCGCCGCCATGCGCATATTCAACGACGACAACGGAGTGATGAACCGCTCGGTATGCGACACCGGCGGCGATATTCTGGCCGTGAGCCAGTTCACTCTGCTGGCCTCCACCCGCAAGGGCAATCGCCCGAGCTATATCCACGCCGCCGGTCATGATCTGGCCGTGCCGCTCTACGACCTGTTCTGCGCTGAATGTGAACAAATCACAGGCCGTATTGTGCGTAAAGGCGTATTCGGCGCCGACATGCAGGTGGAACTCATAAACGACGGCCCTGTAACAATCGTAATCGACTCCAAAGACAAATGATACGACTGATTAAAATACTCGGCTGGACACTGCTGGCTCTGCTTCTGCTGATAACCGGCTCGATGATTGTGGCAGTTCGGCTGCTGCATCCCCAAAGACTGACGCCTCTGGCCCGGGCCACCGCAAACAAATACCTCAACGCCGATGTATCGCTCGGCTATGCCGAACTCAGCCTCAGCGGCTCGTTTCCCTTTCTGGAAATACAGCTCGACGACCTGACGGTGGTAGCCCGCGACTTACGACAAATATCCGACAGCACCCGCGCTGCCCTGCCGCAATACGCCGACACGCTGCTGACATTGAAGCAGCTCAAGGGCGGCATCAACATCAGCAAACTGCTCAACAACGAAATAGAGCTGGGCAACATCACCTTTACCTCGCCGGGCATCAACCTTGTGGTCGTAAGCGAGCATCTCAACAACTTCAACATCGTACCCCCGTCGGACAGCGACGAGCCTTCGGGTCCGCTGCCCAAGGTTTCAATCCGACGCTTTGCGATTGTCGACCCGGCTCCAATCCGATACTACAACCACGCCGACAGTTCGGAAATGGAGCTGAATCTTAGCTCGGTGCTTGTCGAGGGAGAGAACAATCCCCGCTACACCTGCGACTTCCGCGGCGCTGTACCCCTCGAAGGCCTTGACATAGAGATGCTGCGCAACATACCCTTCAACATCAGCGGCGACGTGATATGGGATGCTGAGTCGCCCCAACTGCTGGGCCTGGAGAATTTCGATTTTGACGTATCTCTGCTCGGTGGCAGTTTCGACACACATCTGGACTTCTCCGACGACCTGTACATAAACGACCTGAAGCTAAAACTGAAACCTCTGCCACTGGGCGATTTTCTGGCAATGCTGCCCCAAGAAACCGTAAAGGAATGGAATCTGCCCAAAGGTTTCAGCACCACCGCACAGCCCGAAATCGAAGTCATACTCGACAAACCATATAACACCGCCTCGGGCGAGATTCCGCACGCTACCGTCAACATGCTCATTCCGGAGTCGACAGTCACATACGCCGGAACAACATTCCGCAAATTTACCGCCGACATCACCGCAGCCAGCCGGGGCAACGACCTCGACCTGGCCGAAGTGACTCTGAAATCCCTCGCCATTTCAGGGCCGTCGACCGACTTCCGCCTCAGCGGTTCGGCCTCGAACCTGCTGACAGACCCACTGATTGACTGCACCTTCGACGGACAAGTCGACATCCGACGCCTGCCCCACTCGCTCACCAACGCCCTGCAGGGCTATGCCAGCGGCATAATCGACGCCAGCCTGCGCTTTACCGGCCGGCCCTCGATGTTCCGTCCCGGCAACTACTACCGTCTGTCGGTGGCCGGCACCCTCAATGGCCGCGACCTCTACTGGCTAAGCTCCGACACCGCCAACATGGCCTACGTACACAGTGCCAGAATCCACTTCGGGAACGACGAAACAATACACAACGACAAACAGCAGCGCATAAAACTGCTGCATGCCGTAATCGACCTCGACTCAGTGAATGTACTGCACACACAGTACTCATTCAAGGCCACCGACTTCCATCTGGCCGTCGGCACCGAAAACCGCCGTGCCCAGGCCGATACGACCGCGCTCATACCGGTAGGAGGCACCCTCAAGGCAGCCACGTTCAACTTCCGCCTGCTGAGCGACTCCATAATGGTGCGCGCGCGCAACATCGACGGACTGGTGACCATGCGCGGAGCCGACGGCAACCTGCACCGTCCGCAGTTCGACTTCAACCTCGACATAGCGCGCCTCGCCACCGGCGACCCGAGCACACGCCTTATGCTGACCGATGCCGATGTGAACTTCTCCGCCACAAAGCTGCCCAGACGCAAAGCCCCCGCCGGACTGCAGAAAGTGGCCGACTCGATAAAGGTTAGCCGTCCCGAGTTGCCGCTCGACTCGGTGTACGCCATGGCCTTGGAGAAGTACCGCAAAAAACGAGGCGCCAAGCCTCGGGTACATGCACAACTTACCGAGGACGACAGCGAAATAATCGACTGGGGAACATCGAAACAACTGCGTGGCATGCTGCTCGGATGGCGTGTGAGCGGACACGTGCTGTCGAACCGCGTAAGCATGTTCACCCCTTACTTCCCCATGCGCAACCGCATTCGCAACTTCAACATAACATTCAACAACGACTCCATAACGCTCGACAACGTAGAATATAAGGTGGGGCACAGCGACTTTCTGCTCAGCGGCCGGATTTCGAATCTGCGCCGCGGCCTTACATCGCGCAACTACCGCCAATCAGTAAAGGCGAACTTCGACCTTATATCCGACACGATTGACATAAACCAGCTGGCCGACCTGACCTTCCGTGGCGCCGCATACTCCAAAAACAAAGACAACCAGACACTCGACCTCGACAAATTCGACAGCGACGACAGCCTCGACAAAGAAATAGACCGCTACGTGGCAGGCACCACCGACTCTATGGCTCCGCTGCTGATACCACGCAACATAGAGGCTGTTATCAACGTAAAGGCCAACAACATACTGTACTCCGACCTTGTTCTGCACGACCTCAGCGGAACGGCGCTGGTGTACGGCGGCGCTCTCAACCTGCACAACCTCAAGGCATCGAGCGATGTAGGTTCGGTTGCCATGTCGGCACTATACCAGGCTCCGACGGTAAATGACCTCGGCTTCGGTTTCGGACTCGATGTAAAACGCTTCGACATACACGGCTTCCTCAACCTGGTACCTGCCATCGACTCGGTAATGCCTCTCATACGCGACTTCGACGGCATTATCGACGCTGACATTGCCGCCACCGTGAAACTGCGCCGAAACATGGACTTCGACATGCCCTCGCTGCACGCCGCCGTGAACATCACCGGCGACTCACTGCAGCTGATTGACCCCGACACCTACCATACCATAGGCAAATGGCTGATGTTCAAAGACAAACAGGACAACATAATAAAGCACATGTCGGTAGAGATGGTGGTGGACTCATCGCTGATGGAGATATATCCATTTGTATTCGATATCGACCGCTACCGTCTTGGAGTACAAGGCTATAACGACCTGGACATGAACTTCAACTACCACATAGCGGTGCTGAAGTCGCCGCTGCCGTTCAAGTTCGGAATCAACGTCAAGGGCAATCCCGACAACTACAAGGTGCGCATGGGCGGCGCCAAGTTCAACGAAAAACAGGCCATCGAGCGTGTGGCCATTACCGATACCACACGTGTAAACCTTATACGACAGATTGAGAACGTATTCCGACGTGGCGTCGACAATTCGCGCTTCAGCCGCCTGCAAATCAATGCCAGGCCTACGGCTGCCGACATCGACCTCAACACCGACACCCTGACCAGGGCCGACTCGCTGCGCCTGATTAAAGAGGGACTGATTCCGGCACCTCCTGGCTTCATCGACCCGGCCGACAGCGATTCCACTGAAAAAAACCGAAAAAAGAGAAGAAATAAAACCGACAAACGTAAAGCCTTCATAACACTGCCTTATGACTCAGTACAGCATAGCCTTATCAAATTATATGCAACGCTGCCACGCCAGCGCCACACCCCGTGCGGCCCTGTTCGACATGGACGGCACTCTGTATGACTCAATGCCAAACCATGTAAAGGCATGGCAACAGATGCTGCGCGAGTCCGGCATCGAAGTTGAGCCTGCCGAACTGCTCCTGGCCGAAGGACGCACCAGCACCGACACTGTGCGCCAGGTATTCATGCGCCATCTGGGACGAGAGATCTCCGACGAGGACTGTCGACGGCTATACCGCCGCAAGGCCGAACTTTTCACCGCCATGCCGCCGGTGACACTGATGCCGGGCGCGCAGAAGCTGGTAAAAGCCGTGCGCGACGCCGGACTCACCACTGTGCTCGTAACCGGCTCCGGTCAGGGCTCGCTGCTGGACCGGCTCGAAGAGGACTTCCCCGGTGCCTTTCCACAAAGCCGACGCGTTACCGCCTATAATGTCAGCCGCGGCAAACCGGCCCCGGAACCATACCTCAAAGGCATGGAAATAGCTTCGGTACTGCCTCAACAGTCCATTGCCTTCGACAACGCGCCGCTGGGCGTACGATCGGCCTGCGATGCCGGAGCCCTCACAATAGGCGTCGTCACAGGCCCTATTCCATCGCAATCGCTCTCCGATGCCGGAGCCGACATCGTGTTCACCTCAATGCCCGAATGTGCCGACACAATCGCCGAAGCTCTGAACTTGGCAATATAGTTATTGTTACAAGCACTATATGGAACAGAAACTGATTTTCACCAACCACGTGAGCGAGGCCGTCGACGAACTTGTCGAAGCCATGGGCACTCCTGCGGTATTTGTGCTATGCGACGTCAACACCCGGTCGTTTGTACTGCCTGCCCTTCAGGCACAGTCGCAGGCAATAGCCGGCGCTAAGATAATCAGCACCAAATCCGGCGATGCCAACAAAAACATCGAAGCCCTGGCAAGCCTGTGGAAAAGTCTGTCAGACCTCGGAGCCACCCGCCGTTCGGTACTTATAAATGTAGGCGGCGGTGTGGTGACCGACCTTGGCGGATTCGGAGCCGCCACATTCAAACGCGGCATACGCTTCATCAATATCCCCACTACCCTGCTGGGCGCCGTCGACGCTGCCGTAGGAGGCAAGACCGGCGTGAATTTCAATGGTCTGAAAAATGAAATAGGCGCATTCGCAAACGCCGATGCCGTAATAATATCGACCTGCTTCTTCAACACCCTGCCGCAGCAGCAACTCCTGTCGGGCTACGCCGAGATGATCAAACATGCCATGCTGCAGGACAAACCTACGCTCGACCGCCTGCTCGGCTACTCTGTAGTCTACCCTGTGTTCGACTCCGAGGCACTCCTCGGCCTGCTGCGCGAATCGGTGTCGGTAAAAGAAAGCATCGTAGCCGGCGATCCCACAGAGAAAGGCCTGCGCCGCGCCCTCAACCTGGGGCACACAGCAGGCCACGCCATAGAGTCGCTTGCCTACAAATACCAGTCGCCCGTACCTCACGGCTATGCCGTGGCCTGGGGGCTTGTAATCAGTATGGTACTGTCGCACATGGAGTTGGGCTTTCCCTCCGAAATACTGCACCGCATAGCTGATTATGTGCTGAAAAACTTCGGCCCCTACAGCCTTAACTGCAAAGAATACCCTGAGCTGATTGACTTCATGCGCCACGACAAAAAGAATCCCTCGCCCGACGCCATCAGCTTCACACTGCTGAAAGACATCGGACAGCCGGTATGCGGCTGCGTGGTGTCAGAGGACAAAATCGAAGCCGCCCTCGACATATACCGTGACCTGATGCATATATAAAATAGAATGATAGTACAAACTAAGACAAAAACAAAGGCTAAGCCTTTTCTGAAATGGGCTGGAGGCAAGACTCAATTGCTTCCCACCATTGACTCATTCTTGCCGGAAACATTCTGTCGCGAAGATGACGTGACCTACATCGAGCCGTTTGTGGGTGGAGGAGCTATGCTTTTTTTCATGCTCCAGAAGTATCCCAATATCAAAAGGGCTATAGTCAATGACATCAACCCCCACCTTATAAAGACTTATACCGTCGTACAGAACGAGCCTTTCTCATTAATCGATACCTTAAATGAACTCCAAAACTCATTTAAGGCATTGGCAGTATATGATAGACAGAAAGATTTTTACCTCGACATAAGAAGCCGGTTTAACCAATCACCGCTAACTGATGTTGAGGAAGCTGCCTACATGATATTCCTGAATCGCACATGTTTTAACGGTCTATATCGTGAGAACTCCAAAGGTGGATTTAACGTTCCGTTTGGAAGATATGCCAATCCGACAATCTGTGATGAGGAGTTGATCCTCGCGGATAGTGAACTCTTACAGAAAGTTGAACTGTTGAATGGCGATTTCTCGCATACAGCGGAACATGTTCAAGGATATACATTCTTTTATTTTGATCCGCCTTATCGTCCTCTTGATGCCACATCAAGTTTCAATTCTTATGTAAAGGAATCGTTTGACGATAACGAGCAAATCCGCCTGAAGGATTTTTACACAAACCTCTCAGCCGGAGGTTGCCATGCTATGCTCAGCAACTCAGACTGTAAAGGCCGTAATGTCGAAGATGATTTCTTTGACAGACTTTATGAGGACTTCTTTATAGAACGGGTTTATGCAAAAAGGTGCATTAACGCTAATGCAGTGAAACGCGGAACTTTAACAGAATTACTAATCCGGAACTACGCTAATTATCAAGGCGAACCCTCTAATATCTTTAATATCTAAAGCCATGTCAGACAGATTTTCAGACTTCATATTACAGACGGCATCGGTTGGGAATCAGACAGCAACAGCTTGAAGAGGCTTTCGCCAATAGTTCCGGCGTATATTAACCACACAAACATTCAAGAATTTATATCTAAAATAAAAAATGATTAGTAGTAAAGTCATCGAGGTTCTTAATCCTCTTTTTAATATAATTGCCAACGCAAAAGGGAAAACTATAGGACAAATAAAAGCATCTCTCTTTATTGGAGATAAGTGTAGAATGAAAAAGGGTGCATCCGGCTTAATTGTCGAAAACTTACTTGGTATAGAAAACAACAATAGAGATGAAGCTGATTTACCCCAAATTGGTTGTGAAATCAAGATCCTGCCATTACAAAAGAATAAGGATGGTTCTATTAAAGCGAAAGAACCGACAGCAATTCAGATGATTAATTATTGCGAAGTTGCCAAAGAAACATGGGAAACGGCTAAGATCCGAAGTAAGATTAATTTAACATTTTGGGTAGTTTATCTTGCAAAGGTTGATGGCAAACCTAAACAACAAGATGATTATATAATTGTTGATTATTTCCTTGATCATCCATCCGATGTACAAAATGGAGTCTTCAAAACAGATTGGGAGGAAATTCAATCATACATCAAACGCGGCGACGCAGATAAACTTTCATGTAGCATGGGAGTCTATCTTGAACCAAAAACAAAAGGTGCAAACAATCAAGACAAAACGGATGCGCCTGACGGAAAGGGCGGAATAACACGTGCTCGAAGAAGAGCTTTCTACTACAAGAAAAATTATACAAATACACAAATAATTCCAAATCTGGATTTATCTGCTATTAAATGATGATAAAATCATTCTATAAATCAGACAATCGTGACTTCACCATCGTACATGGCGACTGTTTTGACGTGCTCCCTCAGTTTGATTTTAAGTTTGATATGATCTTTGCCGACCCACCATATTTTCTTTCTAATGGAGGTATAAGCTGTCAGGCCGGGAAAGTCGTTTGTGTGGATAAAGGCGAGTGGGATAAGGGAGGTTCTCCTGAATCCATCATGGAGTTTAACCGCAAATGGCTGTCTTTATGCAGAGAAAAGCTTAAAGATAATGGCACAATATGGATTTCCGGTACTCACCATAATATCTTTTCAATAGCTAATGCTCTTACCGAACTTGGCTATAAGATACTCAATGTAATCACTTGGGCAAAGACAAATCCACCGCCAAACATATCATGCCGATTCTTTACTTACTCTACAGAGTTCATTATTTGGGCGCGCAAGTGCACGAAGGTACCTCATAAATATAATTACAAGTTGATGAAAGCCATCAATGAAGGGAAACAGATGACTGACGTATGGCGGCTTCCTGCAATCGGGCGCTGGGAAAAGTCATGCGGCAAACATCCCACT
>CAJUHX010000005.1:0-20981 GCA_910586455.1 uncultured Muribaculaceae bacterium
ATACGGACCGAGAATAATGCAATCTGTGCTTCAGGCGAGCCAGTGTCAGTCTTGCCCTTACCGTACTTCTCGAAGATCTGTACTTTTTCTTCAGAATTTAAGTGCATTCTTTAGATGTTTTGGAGTTAATAATATTTATTTTAGATGTTTTGGAGTTAATAATATTTATAATGTGTATTGGTTGCGCCTGCACTCAATGCGGGTGCAAAGTTACGAAATATTCGTGACTATGCACCCGCATTATGTATTTTTAACAGATTATTCTGCAAAGTTCACTCGCTCTTTTGCCGGGTTGCGGAAGAAGAGTTTGTGGTCGGCGTATTCCTGAGCTGCAATCAGGGTGGGCTTAGGCAGCTTTTCGTAGTAGCGCGAAATCTCGATTTGTTCGCGGTTTTCGCTTATTTCCTCGAGGTTGTCGTTGAGCGAGGCGAATTCCTGGAGTTTCTTTTCGAGGTCGTACTTCATTTCGCCTGCAATCTGGTTGGCACGTTTTGCTATGATGCACACGGTTTCGTAGACGTTGCCGGTGTCCTGCGAAAGCTCTATCATGTCGCGAGTGACAGTATTGAGCGGTGCGTTGCTTTTCTTATAATCCATCGGTCTGATAGGTTTAGAGAGTTTTCGATTCGGTTGATTGTTGCGGAAGCGGGAACACTGCGTCAGTCTTTAACGTAGCGCTGTGCCACTTTGAAGATGTTTTCGGCCTCGTCGCGGTGCGGAGAGTCGGGGTAGTTGTTGATGTAGCTGTAGTATTCGTCAACAACTTCGCGGAAACGGTCGGCCTTGCGTTCGTCGACACTCATCGACGCTTCCTGGTATCGGGCCTTGAGTATAAGCAGTTCAAGTGCCTCTTTGTATTTTGAATACGGATAGTTCTTGATGGCGTTGCGGGCTACAATCACGGCGCTTTCGTAGTTGTTGCCGAGGTAGTTGCCGAGGTTGTAGTATAGCTGGGCGTTCTGCAGTTCCTTGAGGGTGAGTTTGTCCTGCAGCTCAAAGATTGCGTTCTGCGCAATGCTCACTTTGTCGGAGCGGGGAAAGAATTCAAGAAATCCCTGCAGCTCTTCAATGGCCTTGATGGTGCCGGACTGGTCGAGCTGAGGCTCGGGCGAGTCGAGGTAGTAACCGTAACCGCTGTAGAAGCGCGACAGTTCGGCGTACTTTCCTTTGGGATAGCGGTTGTAGTAGGTCTGGAAGTACTGTCCGGAGTTTACATAGTCTTTGTTCTCATAATGGCTCAGGGCGAGCAGGTACAGCGACTCCTCGGCTTTGTCGCGGCCTTTGAATACAGTGATGCAGTCTTTGAGTATGGTGGCTGCCTGCACGTATTTTTTCTGTTCGAAGGCGCGTTTGGCATAGTCGAACTTATAGTCGTAGTCGGTACTCTTCTGCGCCTTCTGGTATTCACCGCAGGAGCATAGGAGCAGGGCCATCAGAGCTATGTATATGAATCTAGTCATGCTTGGTTTTGTTCTTTTATCATGCAAAGTTAGCTATTTTTTCTGAATTAACGGATGCCATACCCCTGTAATTGTGCCAAAAATGGTTAAATAAGAATTTTTACACTTTGACTTTCACCGCTTTTTTAATGATAATTTTCTAATTTTGTAGTATGAACGAACGCCAGCCGACAATGCTTCAGGCTATGATGGCCGACTGCATACGCCGCCACGGACTGTTGCAGCCGGGGCGCACCGTGATTGTGGCGCTCAGCGGCGGAGCCGACTCTGTGGCTCTGCTGCAGGCGCTTGTGTCCGAGGGATACGAATGTATGGCCGCCCACTGCAATTTTCATCTGCGGGGCGAGGAGTCGATGCGCGATGCCGCCCACTGCGCGGATATATGCCGCCGCATAGGTGTCGATCTGTGCATGCGCGATTTCGACGTGCCGGCCCGCATGCGCCTTACCGGCGAGTCGGTGGAGATGGCTTGCCGAAGCCTGCGCTACGAGTGGTTCGACTCGCTGCTCGACCGTGAGCGAGCCCAGGCTATAGCCGTGGGACACCACCGCGAAGACAACGTGGAAACCTTTATGCTCAACCTGCTGCGCGGCACCGGGCCGCAGGGGCTGTGCGGCATGCGAGTGCGCAACGGCTACGTGGTACGTCCGCTGCTGGAGTGCAGCCGCGCCCAGATTGAGGCTTTTCTGCATGAACGGGGCCTCGGCTTTGTAATCGACTCGACCAACGCCTCGAACGACTTCAAGCGCAACCGGCTACGCAATGTGGTTATACCTATGCTCGACGAACAGTTTGACGGCGCATCCGAGGCTATCGAACGCAGCATGGCCCATGTGGCCGACTCGATGGCTCTTTACCGCGAACTGGTGGAGGAGCGGGCCGAACACTACAGGCAGGGCTCCGACATATTACTGGCCGACATGGCCCGCAATGAAACCAATGCCCGCATGCTGTTGTACGAGATGCTGCATAATTCCGAGGGATTCAGCATGAGTGCCGTAGCCGACATGCTGCGGCGCCCCGACGGCTCGGGCCGACGTTTTGTATCGGGCTGCGGACATGTGCGCGAGCTTCACCGGGGCGTACTGTCGGCAGTGAGTCCGCAGCCGCTGCGGCAGGAATGCGACTGCTACAGCGCCGACCTGCGCCGCGACATCCTGACTCCGCTGCACATCACCGTAGAGCGGCTGCACATCAGCAGTTTCAGTCCGGAGCGCAATCCGGCTGTAATGTACCTCGACGCAGCCATACTCGACGCCACACCGGCTCCGCAACTGCGACGCTGGCGACGAGGCGACCGAATCGAGCCTTACGGCATGAAGGGCAGCCGCCTGGTGAGCGACCTGTTCAGCGATGCCGGTTACAGCGCCGAACAGAAGCGCAACACCTTTCTGCTGTGCCGGGCCGACAAGGTGCTGTGGGTCTGTGGACTGAGAGCTTCGCGACACTTCGCAGTCGGCCCCGGCACAAAAGAATATCTAAGACTTGAAATCAAAAAACATAACATCACATAAACATACATACTTACTTATCCATGCGAAAACTTGCAACTCTGACACTTGCCGCAGGACTTCTGACCTCCGGCGCCCGGGCTCAGGAAATAGTATCGACATCGGCCTACACCTGGACCGGCGACTCAATTATCCAGGGCGAATTTGTGGCAACAGCCCCATCGGACACCGAACTGGTATCGACCTACCATGCCCAACCTGGCTTTTTCATGCCTGTTAAGCAGCAATGGAAACTCAAGAACGACATTTCGCAGTATCCGCAGCTCAACACCCCCAACACCCTGCACAGGGCCATTTACAACCTCGGCCTCGACGAAATGGTGAATGCGGTAGAGCCTGACACCACCCTGCGCACCGGCATCGAATGGCCCGGCGTATGGACCCGCGATGTAAGCTATTCCATTCTCTTGTCGATGGCCTACCTGCAGCCAGAGGCTTCGAAAATATCGCTGATGAAAAAAGTGAACGCCGCCGGCAAAATCATACAGGATACCGGCAGCGGCGGCGCGTGGCCGGTAAGTTCCGACCGCATGGTCTGGGCCCTGGCAGCCTACGAGATATACAAGGTGACCGGCGAACGCGAATGGCTTGAATACATCTATCCTATAATAAAGCGCTCGCTGGCCGACGACAGTTTCGTTACAGCTTCGGCCAACGGCCTTGTAAAAGGCGAAACCAGCTTTATCGACTGGCGTGAACAGAGCTACCCCAAGTGGATGCAGTGCGCAGATATATACAACTCCGAAGCTCTGGGCACATCGATTGTCCACGCTAAGGCACTGAAACTTATGTCGCAGATGGCCGCTGAACTGGGCAAGAAGAAAGAGGCCGCCGATTATGCCGCACGCTCGCAGCAGATGGCCCAAGCCATAAACCGCGAGCTGTGGATGCCCGAAAAGGGCTATTACGCCATGTACACCTACGGACGCGATTTCCCCATTCTGAACCCACGCGCCGAAACCCTCGGCGAGTCACTGGCGATACTCTACGACATAGCAACTCCCGAACAGGCGCGCGCCATAAGCGAGAACAACCCCACCACCCCGTTCGGCGCAGCCATATTCTTCCCTCAGATTGCCGATATGCCCCCGTACCACAACAACTCCCTATGGCCATGGGTGGCAGCCTACTGGGCTATGGCAAACGCCAAGGCAGGCAACGAACAGGGAACCCTCGAGGCCATTGGCTCGGTGTTCCGTCCGGCGGCCCTCTTCACCACCAACAAAGAGAATTTTGTGCTCGACAACGGCGACATAGCCACCGAGCTCAACTCGTCGAACATGCTGTGGTGTCTGGCCGGCAATCTGGCCCTGACACACAAAATTCTGTTCGGCATCGAATTTACGCCTGAAGGCCTGGCCTTCCACCCGTTCGTGCCCAAAGCGCTGGGCTCTGACCGCAGGCTGGAGAATTTCCGCTACCGCAATGCCGTGCTCGACATCACCGTCAGCGGCCACGGCGACCGCATCAAGGAGTTCCGGCTCAACGGCAAGCCACACGCCCCGCTGCTGCCCGCCGACATCAAAGGACACAACAAGGTCGAAATTGTAATGGCCGACAACGACATAGCCCCGCTGAAGGTAAACCATACCGCCAACGTAAAGGCTCCGCTCACTCCCATAGCCCGCTTCGACGGCGACAAACTGCGCTGGCAGTCGATAGAGTACATCGACCACTATAAAGTGCTGCGCAACGGCGTTACCGTGGCCGAAACCACCGCCACAAGCTACAACGCCCCGGAGCCCGGCGAATATCAGGTAATAGGCGTTTCGGACAACGGGGTTGAGAGCTTCGCCTCCGAGCCGCTGAGCAATGCAGCCACATTCAGCATCGAAATGCCCGGCGAAGGCACGAACCTGATTTCAGGCGAGATAGTCTATCAGCCGCGTGCCCGGGTAGACGCATACAGCGGACGCGGCTTTGTGGAAATCGACCACAGTTCAAAACCGGTGGTTGTAGAGTTCGACGCTCCGGCCGATGGCCTCTACTCCATCGAGTATGTGTATGCCAACGGCAATGGCCCCGTGAACACCGAGAACCGCTGCGCCATACGCACCGTAAGCGTCGACGGCAAGCGCCTCGGCACTGTGGTGATGCCCCACCGCGGTGTAGGCAACTGGAACGACTGGGGCACGACCAACAGCCTGAAACTGCAGCTCGCCAAAGGCAAGCACAAAATCAGTCTGGAGTTCCGTCCCGAAAACGAAAACATGAATCTCAAAACCAACCATGCTGCCATCGACCGTGTTATAGTCAAGAAGCTGAAATAACCGGCGGAGAGAGTCGTGGCTGAAACAAAACAACTTATATAATTATGAAGAATCTGATTAAAACTCTGTTTGTAGTACTGGCACTGACCGCCGCTACGGCAGTTTCGGCACAGGTCGAAATCACCAAGGTCGACAAAATCCGGCCCACCGAGGAAGTATTCATGGACATGGCCGTATCGGCGGCCAAGACTTCGGTGGCCGACAATGGCCTGCCCTGCGGCGCAGTAGTGATTCTGAACGGCGCATGGCGCGCCACCGGCATGCCCTCAGGCGAACAGACAGCCGAGCAGGTGGCAATCAACAAGTCGCGCACCAAATCGCTGGCCAATGCCCGGATATACACTGTTGTCCAGCCTACTGCGGCAGCTATGAAAGCCATAGAGGCATCGGGAATTCCCACGGTGTACTTCGTTGTGTCGTCGGCCGACGCTGTGGCCGCAGGTATACACAGCGCACAGGACTACAGCGGCATCCGTTCCGAAGTAAAGATGGTGCAGATACCATTTGCCGAAGCAACCTCGCTGGTCAGCGGCCGGAAGCCCGCGAAGTAGCGAGAGCGCGGTTGAGAAGATTCACGAACTGATAGTTTTTCAGCCCCCAGCGAGGCTCTATTAGCAACTCGGCGGGCGACTGCGACACAAATCGCTCGATAGCTATATCCGGCCTGAGTCTGCCGATAATCTCCACACATAAATCTATATAGCTCTCAGGGGTGAAGCGGATAAATTCCGTTTCACCCTTTTGGTATTGCTGCGCCAGGCGTGTTCCGCGTATTATCTGCAGCTGGTGGAACTTTACCGTTTCGACCGGCAGCATATTCAGGCGGTCGACGGTCTGCAGCATCATGGGCCTGTCCTCGCCGGGCAGACCGAGTATGAAGTGCAGGCCGCAGTGCAGACCGGCATCAGCTGTCATTTCCACCGCCCTCACGGTGTCGGCCCAGCTGTGGCAGCGGTTCACAGCCTGCAGCGTGGTGTCGTGGCTGCTCTCGGCGCCGTACTCCATTATCACCGGGCGCCCGTTGCCCACGGCTTTGATGTCGGCCAGCAGCGAGGCGTCCACACAGTCGGGACGGGTGCCGATTATCAGTCCGGCTACACCATCCACCGCCAGAGCCCGGCGGTAGAAGTCGAGGAGTTTCTCACGCGGCCCGTGTGTGTTGGTGTAGCTTTGGAAATAAGCCAGATAGCGCATGGCCGGGTACTTGCCTGCAAAAAAACGTTTGCCGGCCTCAAGGCGTGCCTCAATATCCTCGCCGTCGGCAGAGGTATCGGGCGAAAACGAGGCGTTGTTGCAGTATGTGCAGCCGCCGCGCCCGATGGTGCCGTCGCGGTTAGGACAACTGAAACCGGCATCGACGGTGATTTTCTGCACTTTGCTCTCGAACAATGTCGAGAGCCACTGAGCATAGTCGCGGTAATACGGATTGCTCATAGGCGTGCGCAGCGGTTAATCAGCAGGGCGTCGAGTATAGTCATGGCGGCCATGGCCTCCACCACCGGCACGGCACGTGGCACAACGCAGGCATCGTGACGGCCCGCAGGCTCCAGTGTCACAGGCAGGCCGTCGCTGCCGATAGTTTCCACAGGCTGCATCAGCGTAGCCACAGGCTTGAAAGCCACACGGAAGTATATGTCCTCGCCATTGCTTATGCCGCCCTGTATGCCGCCGGAGTGGTTGGTTCGTGTACACACACTGCCGTCGGGGGCATTGTAGAATATGTCGGCAACCTCGCTGCCACGGCGGTCTATGTCGTCGAAGCTCATGCCATAGTCAAAGCCTTTGGCGGCGGGAATACCCAGCATTGCCGAGGCCAGCATGGCCTGAAGCTTGCCAAACACCGGCTCGCCCAGACCGGCGGAAACTCCGCGGATCACACAGCTGACTACACCGCCGAGGGTGTCACCATCGGCCCTCGCCTGCTCCACGGCGTGCAGCATGGCGGTGGCTGCGGTAGCGTCGGGACAGCGCAGCACACAGCTGTCGACATCGGCAAGACTAAGCTGGCGGTAACTCTGAGGCAGTTTTATGGCCGCTATCTGCGACGTGTAGGCGGTGATGATTATCCCATTGGCACGCAGTATCTGCATGGCCAGAGCTCCGCCTGCCATGCGCGCCGCCGTTTCGCGGGCCGATGCGCGTCCGCCCCCCCGATAGTCGCGCAGGCCATATTTGGCATCATAGGTATAGTCGGCGTGCGAAGGGCGCCAGGCATCGCGCAGCTGCGTGTAGTCGGCGCTGCGCACATCGCTGTTGGCGATTACAAATCCTATCGGGGTTCCGGTGGTGACACCTTCGAAAATACCCGACAGAAACTGTACGCCGTCGGCCTCGCGGCGATGACTTGCCGCCGCACCGCTGCCCGGGCGTCGCCGCGCCATCTGGCGGGCGAGTTCGTCGAAGTCGGGACGGAAACCGGCAGGACAGCCGTCAATTATACCGCCCACGGCAGGCCCGTGACTCTCGCCGAATGTAGTAAGGCGGTAAATGTGTCCGAAAGTATTCATGACTCAGCAGGCATACAAAGGTCACACACTGTGGCACCGGTATAGGCGATAAGGTCGGATGGCGCCACTTTCAGCTGCAGACCCCGCTGGCCGGCACTCACATAAATATAGTCGAAACCGCAGGCGGTATCGTGAAAGAAAATTGGAAATGGCTTCTTCATGCCCACCGGCGAGCAGCCGCCGCGTATATAGCCGGTGAGCGGCAGCAGCTCCTTCATTGGAATAAGCTCGGCCTTTTTCGCGCCTGCGGCTTTGGCGGCCTTTTTCAGGTCGACCTCACGGTTACCGGGCACCACGCACACAAAGTAGCCTGCCTTCTCGCCGTGCAGCACCAAGCTCTTGAACACCCGGTTAATGTCCTCACCCAACGATTCAGCCACATGGGCGGCGGCGAGGTTGTTCTCATCCACCTCGTAAGGTATCAGTTCATAAGCCACCCCGGCCTGCGACAGCAGCCGTGCGGCATTGGTCTTGTTTATCCCCTTATTCATGACACAAAGTTAACACTAAAAAAAATGCCATAAAAATTTTTGCCGAATTATTTGGTTTCGTGGCGAAATATATTTAATTTTGGGAATCCATACTAACCCGGCCATGAAACATGTAATCATCCCCGACGCCCCCGGCTGTGTCCGCCGCCTGCCATTCTACCTCGCCGCCGAGGAGTGGGTGGCGCGCAATCTGCCGCGCGGAGAGTATTTCTTCACCTGGGTAGTTGATTCAACGGTGATTTTCGGACGTAACCAGCTTATCGACGCCGAAGTCGACCTTGAATATTGCCGCGCACACGGCATACAGACCTACCGGCGCCGCAGCGGAGGCGGCTGTGTGTTCGCCGACCGCGACAACATCATGATTTCGTACATCACCTGGCGCACCGACATAGGCCCCACGTTCGCACGCTACACCGAAATCGTGGCCCGCATGCTTCGCAAGCTGGGCCTCGACGCCTCGTCGTCGGGCCGCAACGATGTACTCATTGGCAACCGCAAGGTATCGGGCAACGCATTCTACCATCTGCCGGGCCGCAGCATTGCCCACGGCACTATGCTATATTCGACCAATGTGGAACACATGCTTCACGCCATAACACCATCGCGCTCCAAACTGGAGTCGAAGCAGGTGCAGTCGGTGGCATCGCACATCACAACCATTAAAGAACACCTTCCGGAACTTTCGTTCGACCATTTCCGCGCGCATATCATCAACGAGATATGCGACGAAGAACCCGTGACACTCACCTCGGAGCAGATAGCCGAAATAGAGCAGACCGAGCAGGAATATTACCGTCACGAATGGATATTCGGCCGCAAAGGCGTGGCCGCAAAGGGCCGACGGCGCATCGACGGCGTAGGCGAGTTCACGGCCGATGTGGACTGCGACAGCGACGGCCGCATACGGCGGGTGAACCTTGGCGGCGACTTTTTTCTGCTCTCCGACCTCGACTCCGGACTGCTCGACCGCCTGCGCGGCGCTTCTCTTACCCGCCGGGGCCTGGAGGAAGCTCTGGGCGACACCGATGCCGGAAGGGTGATACACGGACTCACAAACGAGCAACTGATTGAACTGATTATAAACTCCTAAATAAACTGATATACCATGGAAGAACTTAAAACAACCTGCCTCAACGCGCACCACCGTGAACTCGGTGCCAAAATGAGTCCGTTTGCCGGTTTCGACATGCCCATCGAATACGAGGGTATCGAGGCCGAACACAACGCCGTACGCCGCCACTCAGGCGTGTTCGACGTAAGCCACATGGGCGAAGTACGCATCGAAGGCGAAGATGCCACCGCATTCGTGAATCATATATTCACCAACGACGTTACTCTGCTTGAAGACGGCCAGATCGCCTACGGCATGCTCACCAACGACGAAGGCGGCGTAGTCGACGATCTGCTGGTTTACCGTGTTTCGGACTCGGAATACTTCCTGGTAATCAACGCCGCGAACATCAAAAAGGACGAAGACTGGATTCTGGAGCAGATGAACAAGTTCGATGCCGAGGACCTGTCGGTATCGCTTGAAAGCGAATGTTGGAGCGAGGTGGCCGTACAAGGTCCCGAAGCCGAAGCACAACTGCAGAAAATATTCCCCGACATCGACCTCAAAGCCCTCGGCTTCTATCACTTCTACGAGCTTGAGGTACAGGGCAAGGACGAAGACGGCGAGGACGTGTTCTTCCCAATGGTAATCAGCCGCACAGGCTACACCGGTGAAGACGGTTTCGAAGTATATGCCGACGAGCCCGTAATCATAGAACTGTGGCAGCAACTGCTCGAAAACGGTGTGACCCCCTGCGGCCTCGGCTGCCGCGACACACTGCGCTTCGAAGCCGGCCTGCCGCTGTACGGCGATGAACTCGCCGACGACATCACCCCGCTGGAAGCCGGTCTGGGCATGTTTGTGAAGCTCGACAAGAACTTTGTAGGCCGCGACCGTCTGGCGGCTCAGAAAGCCGAAGGCCTCAAGCGCAAAGTTGTAGGACTCGAAGTCGACGGCATGGCCATACCCCGCCACGGCTACGAAGTACTCGACCCCGCCACCGAGGAGGTAATCGGCCACATCACCACCGGCTACCGCTCGATAACCCTGGGCAAGAATCTGGCCATGGCCATGGTCGACGCCGCCCACGCCCCGCTAAGCAGCGAAGTGCTGGTACGCGTCCGCCGCAAAGTCTTCCCGGCCAAGGTAATAAAAAAACGCTTCTATACCCCCAACTATAAAAAATAGCCATTTAACATTTAATATCTAATATTGTCAACCATGAATACCTACTATCTTCCTTCTCACGAATACGCCCGCGTAGAGGGCAACATCGCCTACATCGGCATCAGCGAATATGCAGCCAAACAGCTCGGCAACGTAGTTTACGTCGACCTGCCCGAGGCAGACACCGACATTGAGGCCGGCGAGGATTTCGGCGCTATCGAGAGTGTAAAGGCAGCATCCGACCTCTTCTCGCCCGTAAGCGGCGCCATTGTGGAAGTGAACGAGCAACTTCTCGACAACCCCAAACTGGTAAGTGAAGACCCGGTAACCAACTGGATTATCAAAGTTGAAATGAGCAACCCCGACGAACTCAACAACCTCCTCACCCCCGAGGCCTACGCCGAGCTCTGCGCCAAGGAGCAGCACTAATCCAACGGCATCTTCTAACACCTGAACAACATGAGATATCTCCCTCACACCCCGCACGACATAAGCCTGATGCTTGAGCGCTGCGGAGCCTCCTCGCTCGACGATCTCTACAGCGATGTCGACCCGCAGCTGCGTTTCAGCGGCGACTACGACCTCCCCGAGGCAATGAGCGAAACCGAACTGCGGCGCTTCTTCAAAGGCCTCTCCGGCAAGAATCAGCCCATGACATGTTTTGCCGGCGCCGGATTCTACGACCACTACACTCCGGCTGCCGTCGACTCGATTCTCAGCCGCAGCGAGTTCCTGACTGCATATACCCCCTACCAGCCTGAAATTTCGCAGGGCACTCTGCAATATATATTCGAATACCAGACCATGATGGCCCGCCTTACCGGCATGGAGGTGAGCAACGCCTCGATGTACGACGGCGCCACCGCCACCGCCGAGGCCATGCTCATGGCCGTGAGCAACGCCCGCCGCAAACGCCGCGTGCTCATCGCAGCCACTGTAAATCCGGCCGTGGCTGCCGTGGTCAACACCTACGCGCACTGGCAGGGCATAGCCGTGGAAGTAATTCCGGAGCATAACGGCGTTGCCATGAAAGAGCAACTCGAAGCCATGATGGAAGCCGGCGATGTAGCCGGAGTGATTGTACAGACTCCCAACTACTACGGCATTCTCGAGGACTACGGGGGCTGGAGCGATATATGCCACCGCCACAAAGCCCTGCTGATAATGAACTCGCCAGCATCGGCCCTGGGCGTGATACGCACTCCGGGCGAATGGGGTGCCGACATTGCCTGCGGCGACGCTCAGTCGCTGGGCATGCCGCTGAACTTCGGAGGCCCCTATCTGGGCTACATATGCACCGGCAAATCGCTGATACGCAAAATGCCGGGCCGAATCGTAGGCGCCACAACCGACGAAGCCGGCAAACGTGTGTTCGTGCTTACCCTGCAGGCCCGCGAGCAACATATACGCCGCGAAAAAGCCACATCGAACATCTGTTCAAACCAGGGCCTGATGGCACTGCACACCGCTGTGTACCTGTCGCTGATGGGGCCCGAAGGCCTGCGCCGCGTAAACGAACTCGGAGCTGACGGACTGCGTCGCCTCGCCGAGGGCCTCGAAAGCACCGGCGTGATGACTCTGCAGTATCCCGGACAACCGGTCCTCAACGAGGCTCTGTTCAAAGTTGCCGACGGCTACTCCCCGCAGATGATACTCGACACCTGCAAGGCCAAAGGCATCCTGGCCGGTGTGCCCGTGGGCGAAGACGGCCTGCTGGTAGCGGTGACCGAAAAGCAGTCGCCCGAAGATATCGAACTGTATATATCAACCGTAAAAGCCCTGAAACGATGAACAGAGAACTCTACGACAAACTCATATTCGAGTACTCAAAACCGGGTCGCCAGGGCTTCAGCCTGCCCCGACGCGACTGTAAAGACGTGCTCGGCTCTATCCCGGCCGGTCTGCGGCGCAGCAATGCTGTAAATCTGCCCGAAGTAGACGAACCCACCGTGGTACGCCACTATACCAACCAGAGCACCAACAACTTCGGTGTGGACACCGGATTCTATCCGCTTGGCTCCTGCACCATGAAGTACAACCCCAAAATCAATGAGGCCCTGGCTGCCGACAGCACCATTGCCGCCCTGCATCCGACCCAGCCCGCCGACACCGTACAGGGAGCGCTCGAACTCTACTGGCGTCTGCAGAAGGCTCTCTGCACCATAGGCGGCATGGCCGAGTTCACCCTCAACCCGTTTGCCGGCGCCCACGGCGAACTCACCGGCCTGATGGTAATCCGTGCCTATCACGCAAGCCGCGACGACCGGGGCCGGCAGGTGGTAATAGTGCCCGACTCGGCACACGGCACCAATCCGGCATCGGCCGCCGTGGCCGGACTGCAGGTGCGCCAGGTAAAGTCGATGCCCGACGGCACAGTCGACCTCAATGACCTGCGCGACAAGCTTGATGACTCCGTCGCCGCCGTGATGCTCACCAACCCAAACACCATTGGCATGTTCGAGCGCAACATCCCGCAGATTGCCGAGATGGTTCACGCCGCCGGAGCCCTGCTCTACTACGACGGCGCAAACCTCAATCCGCTGCTGGGTGTGGCACGTCCGGGCGACATGGGCTTCGACGTAATGCACATCAACCTGCACAAAACCTTCTCAACCCCTCACGGAGGCGGTGGTCCGGGTGCCGGACCGGTAGGCGTACGCGAGGGTCTGGAACAGTTCCTGCCCAATCCGCGTGTGGTACTCGATGCCGAAGGGAACTTCCGCACCGAGTGTACCGACAGCGCCCTTGGCCGCGTGTCGGGCTGGCTCGGCAACTACACCGTGCTCGTAAAGGCCCTGGCCTACATACTCACTTTGGGCAAGGAACACATAAAGATGGTTGGTCCGCTGGCCACCCTCAACGCCAACTACATAATGCACAGCCTGCGCGACCTGTACCTGCTGCCGGTAGAAGGCCCCTGCAAACACGAATTTGTGTTCGACGGCCTTATCGACAAATCGCAAGGCATCACCACGCTGAATGTAGCCAAACGCCTGTTGGACTACGGCTTCCACGCGCCTACAATCTACTTCCCGCTGCTCTTCCACGAGTCGCTGATGATTGAGCCCACCGAAACCGAATCGCTCGAAACCCTCGACCGCTTCATTGAAGTGATGCGCAGCATAGCCCTCGAGGCAAAAGAATCGCCCGACATGCTTAAGAACGCACCGTTCAACACCCCGGTACGACATCCCGACGACACCGAAGCGGCACTCCATCCTAAAGTTACTTACGATGAACTCTGAGCGTTACGACTACATAATAATCGGAGCCGGGCCCGCCGGATATGAACTGGCTGCCGGATTAGCCAACGACGGCAAACGCGTAGCACTGATTGAGAAAGACAGCCTCGGCGGCACCTGCCTGAACCGTGGCTGCATACCCACCAAGTGCCTGTGCGCCTCGGCCGACGCACTGACTGCCGCACACGAGGCCGCACGCTTCGGCGTGGAATGTCAGACCCCGACACTCGACTTCACCGCCGTACGACACCGTGTCGATCAGGTGGTGGCCACCCTCACCGACGGCATCAAGGCCCTGCTGGCCAAAACCGACCTATACCACGGCGAAGCACGCCTGCTTGGCAACGGCTGTGCGGACGTAAACGGACAACTTTTAGAGGCCGACCGCATAGTGATAGCCACCGGCTCACGCCCCGCCGTACTGCCGGTACCGGGAGCCGAATACGCCCTTACAAGCGATGAACTGCTCTCCATCGAACAGCTCCCCGCAAGCGCAGTGATTATCGGCGGAAGTGTAATAGGCATTGAATTCGCTTCGGTACTCTGCGCCATGGGAGTGGACGTGACGGTGGTCGAATACTGCAAGGAAATACTGCCCGGATTCGACTCCGACGTTGCCAAACGCCTGCGCACAATGCTCTCGCGCAAAGGCATAAGCTTTGTAACCGGTGCCGAAGTCACCGCCATACGCGACGAAGGCCATGAGGTATGCTATAAAAACCGCAAGGGTGAAACTTCGGTATGGGCCGATATGTCGGTGATGGCTGTAGGCCGCCGCCCGGTGCTGCCAACAGGCCTCGACGCCGCCGGAGTAGAACTGACACAGCGCGGTTTCATAAAGGTTGACTGCGACATGCTCACCAGCGCCGACGGCATATACGCCATAGGTGATGTCAACGGTCTGTGCATGCTTGCCCACGCCGCATCGGCCCAGGGCCGAATAGTGGCCGGCGAGGAAGTAGACCTCGACGTTATTCCATCGGCAGTATTCTGCAAACCCGAGGCAGCCATGGTAGGATTGGGCGAAGACGCTTGCGCCGCACGCGGTATCGCCTGCAAGTCCATCAAGCGCAACTTCGCCGCCAACGGCAAAGCCCTTGCCATGGGCGAGGCCGAAGGCATGGCCAAGATTGTGTACAGCCCCGACGACGGACTGCTGCTGGGCATGCAGATTGTGGGCCCGCACGCCGCCGACCTCATAGCCGAGTGCGCCGCTCTGCTCCACTGCCGCGCCACACTCGACACCCTGCATTCGCTCATACACGCCCACCCCACCCTCAGCGAGGTTCTGGCGGTGTGACAGACATACTACGGCAGCGGAGGAAGCACCAAGATGTGTTTCCTCCGTTGCCGTATGTATTACAACATGTTAAAACATCGGCAAAATTTGTCCGGAAGCGCTCTTTTTCGTATCTTTGCGCCAATTTAGCATATTATGGCCTTTTCGAAACGAAAAGGCATTATCAAAGAGCAAAATGACTAAGAACAAATCATCCAGGCTATCGGCTTTCGGCTCCAGACTGACCACCGTGATAAGCGTGACTCTGGTACTGCTGATACTCGGCATAATAGCCATGGCCGGCCTGCTGGCACGCTCAGGCGCCGAACAGATACGCAGCAACATGGGCTTTATCGTAAAGGTGCAGCGCGACGCAGCGCCCGACGAAATCAACCGACTCAAACAGCAGCTGCCCGAATATCCTTTCACGGCATCGGCAGTGTACGCATCGCCCGAGCAGATTCTGCACGACGAGTCGCAGTACCTCGGCGAAGACGCCGCCGAAATGCTCGATATCAACCCCTACAATCCCGAATTCGATGTAAAAGTTACTCCGGCATACGCCTCGGCCGATTCAATCGAGGCTATACGCCAACGACTCGCTGCCGACCCGGCCATCGACGAGATAATCACAGCTCCCTCCACAATCACCAATGTAAACTTCTTTGTCAGCCGCATCACCTGGATACTGCTTGGCATTGCCGGAGCACTGCTGCTGATTTCGTTCGTACTGATTAACAACACCGTGTATCTGGCCGTGTACTCACGACGCTTTATAATACACACCATGAAGCTTGTAGGTGCCACTCCGGGCTTCATCCGCCGTCCCTTCCTGCTGGCAGGCGTGGCGAGCGGCTTAGTGGCAGGCGCACTCGCAGTGGCAGTGCTGGCTTGCTCGCAGTTCTGGTTGGCTTCGCTCGACCCCATGTTCGAGCAGGCAATCCATTGGCCCGACTTACTTATGGTGTCGGCCGGAATACTGCTTACCGGCATACTGATATGTACGCTGGCCTCGGCGCTGGCCACCAACCGCTATCTGCGCCAGGGTTATGACGAAATGTTTATGAAATAACAACTGACTATGGAAAAGAAAGACAAGATAATGCGTGCGCCGCAGACTCAGAAACCACTGGCACGCAACAATTTCATGTTTATGGTAATATCCGGTGCCATGATAGTGCTGGGCTTTGTGCTGATGCTCGGCGGAGCTACAAGCACCGAGAGCTTCAACGAGGAAATTTTCTCAACCCGACGCATAGTCATCGGACCGGCAATCGCCTTCCTCGGATTCGTGGCAATGGCAGTGGCAATAATCATTCGCCCTAAGTTCAAAAACAAGGATTGATATTTAAAAACATTATAACGTGGATACTATAAACGCCCTGATAATGGGCATAATACAAGGGCTGTCGGAATACCTGCCCATAAGTTCGTCGGGGCACCTCGAAATATGCCGCCAGATACTGGGTCTGGATTTGCCCGGCGACGAAGCGCTGCAATTCTCGATTCTACTGCATGTAGCCACCGTACTCAGCACCATAGTAGTGCTGTGGCGTGAGTTCATGCCACTGTGCAAGGCATTCTTCACATTCAGGCGCGGCCCGGAATTCGACTATGTAATAAAAATTCTCATCAGCTGTATTCCGGTTGGCATTGTGGGCGTATGCTTCAAAGACTTTGTGGAGCAATTCTTCGGCAACGGCCTCTTTACCGTAGGCATCTGCCTCTGCGTTACCGCCGCCCTGCTGGCATTCACTTACTTCTACCGCACCGACCCCAAGACCGCCGTACGCAAAGCCGACGGCACGCTGAGTCAAGGCCGCGACATAACCTATATCGACGCCCTGATTATTGGCTGCGCCCAGGCCGTGGCCGTACTGCCGGGTCTGTCGCGCTCGGGCTCAACCATAGCCACCGGTATTCTGATTGGCGACAAGCGCTCCGAAATGGCCCGATTCTCGTTCTTCATGGTGATAATACCAATTCTGGGCGAGGCTCTGCTCGACGCCAAGAAGATGTTCGAAGCCCCCGCAGGCGATACCGAACTCAGCCTAATACCCATGCTCGTCGGCTTCCTCGCCGCCTTTGCTGTCGGCTGTCTGGCCTGCAAGTGGATGATTAACATAGTAAAGAAAGGCAAACTGGTGTGGTTCGCCGCATACTGCCTCGTAGTAGGTATAATCTGCATGATATTCTGATGAACTATATCAACGGTGAAATTCTATATGTCGACAAGCCTCTGGGCTGGACATCGTTCGATGCAGTAAAGCGCTTGCGTGGCACCCTGATGCGCCGCATGGGCATCAAAAAATTCAAAGTAGGCCATGCAGGTACTCTCGACCCCCTCGCCACCGGTGTGATGATTATCTGCACCGGCAAGGCCACGAAACGCATCGAAGAACTGCAGGCCGGCGTAAAGGAGTATGTAGCCACCATGGCTCTGGGCGCCACCACGCCATCGTTCGACCTCGAAACCGAAATCGACGCCACCTACCCCACCGACCATATCACCCGGGAACTGGTAGAGCAGATTCTGCCCCGCTTTACGGGCACAATACAGCAGATTCCGCCGGCATACTCGGCCATAAAAGTCGACGGCCACCGCGCCTATCAGATGGCTCGCAAGGGCCGCGAAGTGGAACTCAAGCCCAAAACTCTGGTAATCGACGAAATAGAGCTGCTCGAATTCTCGCCCGAAGCCATAACACTGCGCATAGTATGTAGCAAAGGCACCTATATACGCGCTCTGGCGCGCGACATCGGTCAGGCACTCCGCAGCGGCGCTCACCTCTCGGCCCTGAGGCGCACACGAGTAGGCGATGTCGGCATCGACAGCTGCCTGACCATCGACCAGTGCTGCGAGCTGATAAACCTCTCGCCCTTAGAAATGCCGGAAGAAAAATAACGAATAAAAGAAACAACCACATATATGAAGCTATCACAGTTTAAATTCAATCTTCCCGAAGAACTTATTGCCCAGTATCCGGTTGAAAACCGCGACGAATGCAAACTCATGGTTGTACACCGCAAAACCGGTGAAATTGAGCACAAGGTTTTCAAGGACATGCTCAACTACTTTGGCGACGGCGATATAATGGTGCTGAACGACACCCAGGTGTTCCCCGCCTTGCTCTATGGCAACAAGGAAAAGACCGGCGCGCGCATCGAAGTATTCCTGCTGCGCGAGCTCAACGCCGACAACAAACTCTGGGACGTACTGGTAGAACCCGCCCGCAAAATTCGCATCGGCAACAAACTCTACTTCGGCGAAGACGAATCGATGGTAGCCGAAGTAATCGACAACACCACCTCGCGCGGGCGCACTCTGCGCTTCCTGTACGACGGTCCGCACGACCAGTTCAAGCGCGACCTCTTCGCTCTGGGCCACACCCCGCTGCCCGAGTACATCAAACGCGAACCCGAGGAATCCGACGTTGACAACTATCAGTGCATATTTGCAAAGAACGAAGGCGCAGTCGTAGCTCCGGCCGCAGGCCTGCACTTCTCGCGCGAACTGCTCAAACGCCTCGAAATACGCGGTGTCGAAATGGCATACCTCACAGCCCACAGCGGTCTGGGTAACTTCCGCGAAATCGACGTCGAAGACCTCACCAAGCACCGCATGGACTCCGAACAGCTGACAATAACCCAGAAACTTGTCGACACTGTCAACAACGCCAAAGACCACGAAAAGCAGGTATGCGCCGTAGGTACATCGGTACTCCGCGGCATAGCATCGGCGGTAAGCATGGGCGGACACATGAAAACTTATGAAGGCTGGACTAACAAATTCATCTTCCCGCCCCACGACTTCACCGTATGCACCTCGCTGGTAACCAACTTCCACATGCCCTACTCCACCATGCTGATGATGACTGCGGCATTCGGCGGCTACAATCTGGTGATGAAAGCCTACGACGAAGCTGTAAAAGAAGGCTACCGCTTCGGCTGCTACGGCGACGCAATGCTCATACTCTGATTTTTTTTCTACTTATAATAATATCAATGACTACGGGCCGCAGATGTGGCCCGTAGTCATTTTATGTAACCTACGGCCTCCGGAAATTGTTATACATAAGTACATTAAAAAAAAACGACTTATGAAACGAATCCTATTTTCATTTATCATGCTTGTTGCCACAGCTTCGGCTACTATGGCCATAACACCGCGCGAAGCGTTCAACCGCATATCGCAACTCAGCGGCATGAACCGCTCAGAAACCTCCACAGTACCTATCGACCCTTCGCGAGGATACGCACTCAAAAATGAGCAGAAAGTTACAGCATTCACCGGCTCAAACAACCTTGACCTGCAAATTATCGATATCGCAAGCCAAATCACCCCCGAATACCGCCTGATTGGAGCTTACAATCCTGAAATTTCCGCCCAGGTCTACACATGTCCCGACGCCACCGGACAATACGACTATCTGCTGCTCGTCTATGGCCGGGACGGCGCCCTCTACACCTGTCAGTCAGCCACTATCGACGAAGGCACCCGCAACCTCATAGCACAAGGCACGGTACATCTTCAGGGAAAAGTTGCAAAAATTACAATCCTGCCTGATGCAAACCTCGTAAACATCCGGTAACCAACCATACTCCTATCGGTTTAGACACATTCTACGTCGGCTGCGAAACTTGACGGCAAAAAAATATTATCTTTGCTGTCACCTTTCGCAGCCGACCTGCGTCTTATAGGCGAGATATCTCAGAAACAACATTATCAAACATATAAAAATACATCTAAAATGGCAGACTTAACAGGATTATTAGTACCCATCTTCATCTGTGTCGTACTCCCCGTAGCAATAGTATTTATAGTTTCATGGGTGAAAATGAACGGCGATAACAAGCGCGCCCAAGTTATCCTCAAAGCTATTGAGTCCAACAACAATATCGACGCAGATAAACTTGCCGAATCGCTGCGCAAACCAAAAAAATCAGCACGCGAACTACTCAACAACCGACTGCTGTGCGGCTGCATAGGCACCTTGTCGGGCCTGGCGCTGGTAATAGTCGGACTCTGCAACTTCGCAAATGGCGAAAGCTTCAATGACGACCCTGTAACTGTACCTATGGTGTTCGGCGCGCCGCTGATTGCCATCGGACTTAGCTTTCTGATTGTTTATCTCGTAACCCGCAAACATGTCAACGACGACGACGCCGAAAAATGACTCGCTCCGAGTTTGTAACATTGGTTGAGGCTACCCAGAGAGCGTTCAGGCGCTTTCTGGTAGCCCTTTGTAGCGGCGACACCAATCTGGCCGACGACATTGCACAGGAGTCATATATCAGGGCATTTATGAACCACGACAGCCTCGGCAGCACCGACAGTTTCCGTCCATGGCTATACCGCATAGGCTACAACTGCTTTATTAGCCATAAACGCACTGAACGCCCCACTGTCGACTACGAACAGGCGCCACAGCTCAGCTCAAGCAACTCGGCCGACGGAGCATTCCGATATCAGGAACTCTACGCCGCTCTCGACCGACTGCCTCCCAAAGAGCGATCCGCCATTCTCCTGTTCTACCTCGAAGGCTACGCCATTAAAGAAATAGCCCAAATTATAGACGCCAGCCAAGACGCTGTCAAACAACAACTTTCGCGCAGACGAACCCACTTGCGCGCCTTAATGAATCAATTCTGACGCTTATGGAAGACAATGATATAAAAAAGCTTTTTAATGCTTTTGACCCCGAACTGCCGTCGGACTTCGATTTCATGTCGAAGTTGCAGCACCGGCTGGAACTTATGGAGATGATAAAGCACGAGCAGATGGCCATGCAGCGTCGCAACCGCATGGCTGTGTTAATTGCGGCCATGGCCGGATTCGTAATGGGAGTGGTACTGACGCTTCTGTACCCGTTTGCCGCTGAATGGCTGCATGCAATCGACTTCAGACAGTCTGCCGCCGACTTGCCGACCGGACTCACGGCATACAATTTTATTGCATGGGGGCTTTTGGCCACATTGTCAGGCGTAACAGCCCTGAAC
>CAJUHX010000005.1:20991-75111 GCA_910586455.1 uncultured Muribaculaceae bacterium
CAAAACTCTCTTGCAAGAAATAGACATCTCAGTGCGCAACCCTAACATCCACTCCGTATCCCTGCCGTTCACGACTCCTTTGTACCTCCCCGTCATCCCGACGGGGAGAGGCCCAAGCAGCAGCCCTCCGTCGAGGACGACGGAGGAGTACAAGAGGCGGCGCCTATTTGGGCACAGCCGGTTTACTCAGACTCTTTGCAAAAATAAATTCAAAATTATCTGATATTCATATTAATTTAGTAAATTTGCCAATATAAACCCAAAAATATGGCAAACCCAAACTAACTTATCTCGTTGCTATTGGAGAGATAGAACAAGCACAGAAAGCTGCGCTTAAATTGCTTATTGATATACTTTATCCTATATATTCTGACCCCTACAATCTTTCCAAGGCTGAAACTATGAACCTGGAAATACAGGCGCGACTCTCCAAAATACAAAAATTGGGCTTGTCTGTACCTTAATATGTTACAACCGGCGAAAAATTTATTGATTACATCAATAATCTACCTGACGCGAAAGTACCTTATAAGGAAAAATAGTCATTGTTTCAGACGGCAAAAATTTAAATTAACTCTCTGTGAGTGCTCAGTGCGAGGTTTTAGCCGTTCGCATCATACTCTAACGTGCGATGCTATACAGAAAACGCCGCCCCGACAAGTCGGAGCGGCGTTTATCGCTATGCTGTATTTGATTATTCAGCAGCCTTTTCTTCAGCAGGAGCCTCGGCAGCGGCAACTTTTTTGCCACGCGAGCGACGAGTCTTCTTGGCTTCAGTTTTCTTGGCATCCTTGAGCATGGCTTCGCTGTAGTCTACCAGCTCGATGAAGCAAGTCTTGGCGTTGTCACCCAGACGGTGTCCGGTCTTGAGGATGCGGGTGTAGCCACCGGAACGGTCAGCAATCTTCTGGGCGATTTCGTTGAACAGTTCCTTGATGGCCTCCTTGTTCTGAAGGTAAGAGAACACCACGCGACGGTTGTTCATGGTGTCGTTCTTTGCGCGGTTGATCAGCGGTTCGGCATACACGCGCAGAGCCTTGGCCTTAGCAAGAGTGGTGAAGATGCGCTTGTGCATGATCAGCGAAATCGTCATGTTGGCGAGCAGCGAATCACGGTGCGCTTTCTTGCGGCTGAGGTGATTGAATTTTTTATTGTGTCTCATCGTTGATTACTCTTTATCTAATTTGTACTTTGAAATGTCCATTCCGAACGAAAGGTTGAGGCTGTTGAGCAGCTCTTCGAGTTCGGTAAGCGACTTCTTTCCGAAGTTACGGAATTTAAGAAGGTCGGTCTTGTTGAACACTACCAGTTCGGCGAGGGTTTCTACCTCGGCGGACTTGAGGCAGTTCAGAGCGCGTACGCTCAGGTCCATGTCGACAAGTTTCGACTTCAGGAGCTGGCGCATCTTCAGGATTTCCTCATCGAATTCCTCATTCTGTTCGGTTTCGGTATTTTCGATGGTGATCTTCTCGTCGGAGAAGAGCATGAAGTGGTAAATCAGAATTTTCGCGGCTTCCTTAAGTGCATCCTTGGGATGGATTGAACCGTTGGTAGTGATTTCAAGTGTAAGCTTGTCGTAGTCGGTTTTCTGGTCAACGCGATAGTTTTCCACCGTGTACTTCACGTTCTGGATAGGGGTATAGGTCGAGTCGATGGCGATAACGTTGATGTCGTCGCCGGCGGTTTCGTTCTCCTCAGCTGGTACCCAGCTGCGGCCCTTGTTTACGGTCAGTTCGATGGTGAAAGACGCTCCCGGATCCAAATGACAAATAACGAGCTCGGGATTCATTACGTCGAATCCCTGAAGCGCATTGCTTATGTCACCGGCCTTGAACACTTCTTTACCTGATACGGTGATCGAACAACGCTCGAAGTCGGTTTCTTCTACGACCTGCTTGAGATCTACCTTTTTGAGATTAAGGATGATGTTGGTGACATCTTCCTTAACGCCGGGGATAGTATCAAACTCGTGCTTTACGCCGTCGATTTTAATCGACGAAATGGCGTAGCCCTCGAGCGAGGACAGCAGCACGCGTCGGAGCGCGTTGCCCACTGTGATACCATAACCCGGTTCCAAAGGCTTGAACTCAAACTTGCCAAAGAAGTTATCGGCCTCCAGCATGAGCACCTTATCGGGTTTTTGGAATGCTAATATAGCCATGGATCTTAAGAATTTTATGCGTTATTATTTAGAATAGAGCTCGACGATAAGCTGTTCTTTGATGTTTTCGGGGATGTCCTCGCGTGCGGGCACGTGGAGGAATTTACCGGCCTTGAGGGTTTCGTCCCATTCAATCCAGGGATATTTGCTGTGGTTGAAACCTGCAAGAGCATCTGCAATTACTTCGAGAGACTTCGATTTTTCGCGTACGCCCACTACGTCGCCGGGCTTTACGCTGTAAGAAGGTATGTTCACAACGGCGCCGTTTACGGTCACGTGTTTGTGAAGAACCAGCTGACGGGCAGCTGCACGGGTGGGAGCGATGCCCAGACGGAATACTACGTTGTCAAGACGCGATTCCAGAAGCTGGAGCAGGATTTCACCGGTGATACCTTTGATACGGCTTGCTTTCTCAAACAGGTTGTGGAACTGTTTTTCGAGCACACCGTAGGTGTATTTGGCTTTCTGTTTTTCACGCAGCTGTACTCCGTATTCCGAAGTCTTGCGGCGTTTGTTCTGGCCATGCTGGCCGGGAGGGAAGTTGCGGCGCTGGAGCACTTTGTCTGGACCGAAGATGGGTTCGCCGAATTTACGTGCTATTTTGGTCTTAGGACCTGTATATCTTGCCATTTTTGTTAAAAATCAGTTAAATGATAAATCTGATACTCGTGCCGGTGACAGGGTCAGCTCCGGGCGGTGCAGCCGCGACCATAGAGAGGTGATGTTTTGTATGGTCTTTTATTTCACTGCCCGGATGCCTTGTCTATGGTTACCTTTCAGTCGTCAAGATAGCGCTTGTGGTAGCAGTTGTATTGGCCGGTGGGCGAGTATGCTTTTGTTGTTTAATTGCTGGGTACTAAAAGTGAAAGCAGAGTAATAAGCCGGGCCCGGTGTAAGCTGAGCGAGCTTGCCGCGCCGACTCTAACTGATTATTAAACTCTCCTTCTCTTGGGAGGACGGCAACCATTGTGGGGCAGCGGGGTTACGTCGATGATTTCGACTACCTTGATACCTGCACCGTCAATAGTACGGATAGCTGATTCACGACCGTTGCCGGGACCCTTTACGTATGCCTTTACTGAGCGGAGGCCAAGATCATAGGCCACTTTTGCACAATCCTGTGCTGCCATCTGGGCGGCGTAGGGTGTATTCTTCTTTGAGCCACGGAAGCCCATCTTGCCTGCCGACGACCAGCTGATAACCTGGCCTTCGCTGTTGGCAAGACACACAATGATATTGTTGAACGAAGAGTGTACGTGAAGCTGGCCTTCTGCGCTGACTTTGACGTTTCTCTTCTTAGCTGCGACTGTTTTCTTTGCCATAGTTGTGTTCTACTGTTATTTAGTTGCTTTCTTCTTGTTCGCAACGGTTTTCTTGCGGCCCTTGCGGGTACGTGCGTTGTTTTTGGTCGACTGACCGCGAACGGGCAGGCCGTTGCGGTGACGGATGCCACGGTAGCAACCGATGTCCATCAATCGCTTGATGTTGAGCTGGATTTCGCTGCGGAGGTCACCTTCGACTTTGTAGTCGGCGCCGATTACTTCACGAACCTTGGCGGCCTGGGCATCTGACCAGTCTTTTACCTTGATGTTGACATCAACTTCGGCTTTCTGGAGAATGGTCTTTGCGGCGCTGCGGCCGATGCCGAAGATGTAAGTCAAGGCGATTTCACCTCTTTTGTTCTGGGGGAGGTCAACTCCCACGATTCTTACTGCCATATTTTACTTTATACGATTATTTTCTTTGCAAAAATAATGAAAAATTATCCTTGACGCTGTTTGTTCTTGGGATTCTTTTTGTTAATCACATAGAGGCGTCCCTTACGACGGACAATCTTGTCGTCGGCGGTACGCTTTTTGATTGATGCTCTTACTTTCATGACTTTTAGTATATGGTTGTTGCTTTTTACTTATAGCGGAATGCAATGCGGCCTTTCGACAGGTCGTAGGGGCTCATTTCCACGCGCACTTTGTCGCCAGGCAGGATTTTGATGTAGTGCATGCGCATCTTGCCGGAGATGTGGGCTGTGATTTCGTGGCCGTTTTCGAGTTCGACCCTGAACATTGCGTTCGACAGGGCTTCTACGATGGTGCCGTCTTGCTCGATTGCTGATTGTTTTGCCATATTGTTCTTCTTCTATTTTAAAAATTTATCGCCTATTGCCTTGTGGATGTAATCAAATGTGGTGAGCTGCTCTACTTTGCCGTCGATTATGGCGTAGGTGTGCTCGTAGTGTGCGGAGGGTTTGCGGTCTTTGGTGCGGCATGTCCAGCCGTCGCGTTCAATGACTATGTTGCGGCTGCCCATGTTAATCATGGGTTCGATGCAGATGCACATTCCGTTGCGTATCACAGCGCCGATTCCGCGGCGCCCGTAGTTGGGCACCTCAGGGTCTTCGTGCATGCTGCGTCCGATGCCGTGTCCGCACATCTCGCGCACCACTGAATAGCCTTTGCGTTCGCAGTATGTCTGCACGGCATTGGCTATATCGCCGATTCGCTTGCCGGGCACACAGGCCTCGGCGCCGACGTACACGGCCTCGCGGGTGATACGGCACAGATCCATTAGCTCGGGAGCGACTTCGCCAACCGCAAAGGTGTAGCAACTATCGCCGTTATAGCCGTCGAGTTCTACCACAAGGTCGGTGCCTACTATGTCGCCTTCACGCAGGGTATACGACGAAGGAAAACCGTGAACCACGACCTCATTGACTTCAATACACAAGGTACCGGGGAAACCCTGGTATCCTAAACAAGCAGGCTTGCCACCATTGTCCATGATGAATTCACGGGCAATGGTGTCGAGCTTGCGTGTGGTAACACCCGGTGCTATCCACTTGGCTACTTCGCCAAGTGTCTGGCTGGTGAGTTCTGATGCTTTACGCATCAGTTCCATTTCTTCCGGTGTCTTAAGATAAATCATTTAGAAGCGTCCTTTCTGTTCAATCCTTAGTTTAATAAGCCTGTCCGGTGGTGCGGCCTTTGATTTTGCCTTCCTTCATCAGGCCATCGTAGTGGTGCATCATCAGATGCGACTCTACCTGCTGGAGGGTGTCAAGAACCACACCAACCATAATCAGCAGCGAGGTGCCGCCGAAGAACTGGGCGAAGTTCTGGCTGATTCCGAAGAAGCGGGCAAAGGCGGGCAGGATGGCTACTACGCCAAGGAATATTGAACCGGGCAAAGTGATACGCGACATTACGAGGTCGAGGTACTCGGCGGTTTTCTTGCCGGGTTTTACGCCGGGTATGAAACCGTTGTTACGCTTCATGTCTTCTGCCATCTGGGTGGGACGCACGGTTACTGCTGTATAGAAGTAGGTGAATGCCACAATGAGCACGAAGAACAGGACGTTGTACCAGAAACTGTTTATGTCGGTGAAAGCTCTCCAGAAACCATTCGACTGGCGGAAGCCGGCCAAGGTCATGGGAATGAACATGATTGCCTGGGCGAAGATGATGGGCATTACGCCGGCGGCATTCACTTTCAGAGGTATGTACTGGCGGGCGCCGCCGTACTGGCGGTTGCCTACGATACGCTTGGCGTATTGTACGGGTACCTTGCGGGTGCCCTGCACCAGCAGAACTGCCATTACGGTTACGGCGAAGAGCAGTACTACTTCAACGATGAACATCACCAGACCGCCCTGTCCGGTTGCATTACCCGGCATACGGGTAATGAACTCGTAGAACAGTGCCTGCGGCAGGCGCGCGATAATACCTACAAGGATTATGAAGGATATACCGTTGCCGATACCACGGTCGGTGATTCGTTCGCCCAGCCACATGATGAACATGGAGCCTGCGGCGAGCACTATTGTGAGATAGCAAGTGGTCCAGAGGTTGAGCTCAAAGGCACCCTGTGCCTGCATCTGGAGGTTGACCAGATAGGCAGGGGCCTGGAGCAACAGAATCAGTACAGTCAGATAACGGGTGTACTGGTTCAGCTTCTGGCGACCGCTTTCACCCTCGCGCTGCATCTTCTGGAACGAGGGCAGAATCATGCCGCACAGCTGGATAACAATCGAAGCTGTAATGTATGGCATGATACCCAGGGCGAAGATAGAGGCCTGAGAGAACGCGCCACCTGCGAACATATCGAGGAGCTGCATCAGACCGCTGGAGTTGGTGAACTTGCCCAGCTGGTCGATGGCTTCGGTAGAGATACCGGGCAACACAACGTAGCAACCCAGGCGGTAGATAAGTACCAGCAGCAGGGTTACGAGGATGCGCTTGCGCAGCTCTTCGATAGTCCAGATGTTTTTAAGGGTTTGAATAAATCTCATTATAATCAGATTTTATTGACGGAGCCGCCGGCAGCCTCGATAGCAGCCTGTGCTGCCTGCGAGAATGCGTGGGCTTCGACGGTGAGAGCGCGGTTTACGGCACCGTTGGCAAGGATTTTCACCAGCTGGTTACGGTTGATGTAACCTGCGGCGCGGAGCTCCTCAAGACCGATCTTCTGAAGATTCTTGGCAGTTGCCAGAGTTTCGAGCAGATCGAGGTTGATTGCCTTGTAGTCCTTGCGGTTGATGTTCTTGAAGCCGAACTTGGGCAGACGTCGCTGGAGAGGCATCTGACCGCCTTCGAAACCAATCTTACGGCTGTAACCCGAGCGCGACTTGGCACCTTTATGACCACGTGTCGAAGTACCACCCTTACCGCTACCGGGACCACGACCGATACGCTTGCCGGTCTTGACCGAGCCGACAGCGGGCTGAAGATTACTTAAATTCATAGTTGTAATTTTTACTTCTGTTGATATTAAGCGTTGGTCACTTCGACGAGGTGACGAACTTTGTTTACCATACCCATCACGCTGGGGGTGTCTTCTTTTACCACCACGTGATTCATCTTGTGAAGGCCGAGTGCGTCGAGAGTGCGCTTCTGCACTGCCGGGCAGTTGATACGGCTCTTTATCTGTTTGATTTTGATTTGTGCCATGATTGAAAATTATTAGCCTTTGAACACTTTTTCAACCGAGATTCCACGGTTCTGGGCCACTGTAGCCGGCGAACGCATTTCGTCGAGGGCGGCGATAGTGGCCTTCACCAGGTTGTGGGGGTTCGACGACCCCTTCGACTTGGCAAGCACGTCGGTAATACCTACACTTTCAAGCACAGCACGCATAGCGCCACCGGCCTTTACACCGGTACCGTGGCTTGCGGGCTTGAGAATCACGCGCGAGCCGGCGAATTTTGCAACCTGCTCGTGGGGAATGGTACCTTTGTGTACGGGAACCTTGATGAGGTTTTTCTTGGCGGCTTCGATACCCTTCTGGATAGCTGCCTGAACTTCGTTGGCTTTGCCGAGGCCCCAGCCTACGATACCATTGTCGTTACCAACCACCACGATGGCGGCGAAAGTGAAAGTACGGCCACCTTTGGTTACCTTGGTGACACGGTTGATGGCAACCAGACGATCCTTCAGTTCGATGTCGTTGGAGCTCTTTACTCTGTTGTTTCTTTTTGCCATAGTGATAATTAGAATTTGAGACCGCCTTTGCGAGCTGCGTCGGCGAGCGATTTTACACGACCATGGAAGAGATAACCGTTACGGTCAAAGACAACTTCGGTGATACCGGCCTCAATGGCTTTCTGTGCGATGGCTTCACCTACCTTGGCGGCAATTTCGATTTTGGTGCCCTCTTCGATACCCTTCGATGAAGTGGCTACGAGGGTTTTGCCGGCGAGGTCGTCTACGAGCTGCACGTAGATCTGCTTGTTAGAGCGGAACACAGTCATGCGCGGACGGGCAGCGGTGCCGGAGATTTTGCCGCGGATGCGTGCTTTAATTTTGTTTCTTCTTTGTATCTTAGATATCATGATGATTTCTTATTTACTTATTTAGCACCTGCGGACTTACCAGACTTGCGACGGATAACCTCACCGACAAACTTGATACCCTTGCCCTTGTAGGGTTCGGGCTTGCGGAGCGAGCGGATCTTGGCGCATACCTGGCCGAGAAGCTGCTTGTCGCCGCTTTCAAGAATAATCAGGGGGTTCTTGTTGCGTTCGCTCTTTGCTTCAACCTTTACTTCGGGCGGAAGCTTGATATATATGGCGTGCGAGAAACCGAGCGAGAGTTCCAGCACCTGGCCGGTGGCTGCTGCACGGTAACCTACACCTACTAATTCCATTTCCTTGCGATAGCCTTCCGAAACACCTACCACCATGTTGTGGATGAGGGCACGGTAAAGACCGTGCTGCGCGCGGTGTTCGCGATCATCGGTCGGACGGGTGACAACCACCAGGTTGTCTTCTACCTTTACTTCGAGATCGGGGTTGATGGTCTGGCTGAGTTCGCCCTTGGGGCCCTTAACGGTCACCTTGTGGCCGTCTACTTTCACGCTTACGCCTGCGGGGAGCGCGATGGGAGCTTTACCTATTCTTGACATACTTAGTTCCTCCTTATATTAGTAGACATAGCACAGAACTTCGCCGCCGACTTTCTCCTCTGATGCCTGCTTGTTGGTCATCACACCTTTGGAGGTCGACAGGATGGCGATACCTAAACCATTTAATACTCGGGGCATATCTTTGTAGCCGGTGTACTGGCGGAGACCGGGACGAGATACACGGCGGAGACCCTTGATGGCGTTGACGCGGTCAACGGGATCGTATTTGAGGGCTATCTTGATGGTGCCTGCGGGGGTTTCGCCATCGATGAACTTGTAGTTGAGGATATAGCCCTGTTCGAAGAGAATCTTGGTGATTTCCTTCTTCAAGTTTGAGGCGGGAACTTCGACCACACGGTGGTTGGCCTTGATCGCGTTTCTCAATCTTGTGAGATAATCTGCTATTGGATCAGTCATTTTTATTATTGTTTAAATTGATTGGGATTTTCCCAACAATATTTAATACTCTTGTAAGTATCTGTGGAGCATTATGCGAGGCTTACCAGCTTGCTTTTTTTACTCCGGGGATGAGGCCGGCCGATGCCATTTCGCGGAACTGGATACGCGACAGGCCGAACTGGCGCATGTAGCCCTTGGGACGACCGGTAATGGAGCAACGGTTGTGCAGACGCACGCTCGAGGCGTTCTTGGGCAGGAGCTGCAGAGCCTGATATGCCTCGTAGTCGCCGGCAGCCTTGAGAGCGGCCTTCTTGGCGGCATATTTGGCCACGAGTTTGGCGCGCTTCACCTCGCGGGCCTTCATTGATTCTTTAGCCATATTGGTGTATTAGCTTTTGAAGTTTATTATTTGTTCTTGAAGGGAAGACCGAAATGCTTCAGCAGGGCGAAACCTTCTTCGTCGGTGTTGGCCGAGGTCACGAAGGTGATGTTCATACCCATGAGCTTGTTGATAGCGTCGATGTTGATTTCGGGGAAGATAATCTGCTCGGTGATGCCGAGGGTGTAGTTACCACGGCCGTCGAGCTTGCCTTCGATACCCTTGAAGTCGCGGATACGGGGCAGGGCCACACGAATCAGACGCTCCAGAAATTCGTACATCTTGTCGCGACGGAGAGTAACCATCACGCCGATGGGCATTTTTTTACGGAGCTTGAAATTAGAGATGTCCTTTCTCGAAAGGGTGGCTACTGCCTTCTGACCGGTGATTGCGGTAAGCTCGTTGATGGCGTTCTCAATGAGTTTCTTGTCCTGGGTAGCAGCACCGAGACCCTGGTTGATAACAATCTTCTTGAGCTTGGGCACCTGCATCACGGTAGTGTAACCGAATTCTTTTTCAAGAGCGGGAACGATACGTTCCTTATAGTCGTTGTGAAGAGTAGTGCTCATTACTTGATTTCCTTTCCTGATTTTTTGGCGATACGAACCTTTTTGCCATCTTCGCGTTTGATAGCTATACGGGTAGCTTTACCCGAAGCAGGGTCGATAAGGCTTACATTAGAAACATGGATGGGAGCCTCGATTTTGATAAGGCCACCCTGGGGATGCTTGGCCGAAGGCTTGGTAGCCTTGGTGACTATGTTGACACCCTCCACGAGGACACGCTGCTTTTCGCGGTCTACGCTGAGCACACGTCCTTTCTCGCCACGGCTTTCGCCGGCGAGAACAATGACGTTGTCACCCTTTTTGATATTGATTTTGCTCATTACTTTCTTTCTGTTTTACTTGTTTAGCTTTAGAGTACTTCCGGAGCCAATGAGACGATTTTCATGTTAGTTGCACGGAGTTCGCGAGCCACCGGACCGAAGATACGGGTGCCGCGGAGTTCACCGGCGTTGTTAAGAAGCACGCATGCATTGTCGTCGAAACGGATGTAGCTGCCGTCGGGACGGCGGATTTCCTTCTTGGTGCGTACCACCACTGCCTTCGATACGGTGCCTTTCTTGACATCGGAGCTGGGAATCACGCTCTTTACAGAAACTACGATGATATCGCCAACCGAGGCATAGCGGCGACCGGTGCCGCCGAGGACGTGGATGCAGAGTGCTTCTTTTGCGCCGCTGTTGTCAGCAACAGTAAGGCGCGATTCAGACTGTATCATTGCTTACTTAACTTTTTCGATGATTTCAACTAATCTCCATCTTTTGGTTTTGCTCAGAGGGCGAGTTTCCATCAGACGTACGGTATCGCCTATAGAACATTCGTTCTTTTCGTCGTGGGCGTGATACTTTTTGGTCTTGTTTACAAACTTACCATAGATGGGGTGCTTTTCTTTCCATTTCACGGTTACGGTGATGGTCTTGTCACCCTTGTTGCTCGACACAACCCCAATACGTTCTTTTCTTAAGTTTCTTGTTTCCATTTCTTGGGATTATTTATTGTTAAGTTCGCGCTGACGCAGCTCTGTTTTGACACGTGCAATCATGCGACGGTCGGCAGTAATCTTTGCGGGATTGTCGACTGGGGTTACGGCGTGGTTGACCTTAAGCTGGAGGTATTCTTTCTCCATCTGGGCCAGACGTTCCTTGAGGTCGGCAGTGCTGAGTTCTTTGATTTCTTCTTTTTTCATAACTTACCGGGGCTTACACGTTTTGAGTGGCGTCGTAGTCGCGACGAACCACAAACTTGGTGGTTACGGGGAGCTTCTGGGCAGCCAGACGGAGTGCTTCCTTGGCTATTTCGTAGCTCACACCTTCAACTTCGAGGATTATACGGCCGGGGGTCACAGGTGCCACGAAGCCTTCCGGCGAACCTTTACCTTTACCCATGCGGACTTCAGCCGGCTTCTTGGTGATGGGCTTATCCGGGAAGATACGAATCCAGATTTGACCCTGACGCTGCATATAACGTGTTACCGCGATACGGGCGGCTTCGATCTGACGACCGGTAATCCACTTGGATTCGAGGGTCTTGATGCCGAACGAGCCGAACGCCAGCTGATTGCCACGCTGGGCAATGCCTTTCATACGGCCTTTCTGCTGGCGGCGGAATTTGGTTTTCTTCGGTTGTAACATTTTCTATGAATGTCTGAGAGGTTTAACGATTGTTTCTTGCGCGACGGAAACCACCACGGCGGGGTGCGCCGTTACCGGCTGCCGGACGATTTTCCTTCTGGTTGCTTGCGAAAGAAGGAGCGAGATCTCGCTTGCCGTAAACTTCGCCACGGCAAATCCATACCTTCACGCCAATCACACCTACCTTGGTGTGTGCTTCTACCAGTGCGTAGTCGATATCGGCACGGAGAGTGTGAAGGGGAGTACGGCCTTCCTTAAACATTTCGCTGCGGGCCATTTCGGCGTTGTTCAGACGACCCGACACCTGTACCTTGATGCCTTCGGCACCGGCACGCATGGTGCTTGCCACCGCCATCTTTACGGCACGGCGATAAGCTACCTTGCCTTCAATCTGGCGAGCGATGTTCGAGGCTACGATAGTGGCATCGAGTTCCGGACGTTTAACCTCAAAAATATTTATCTGCACGTCCTTATCGGTGATTGTCTTGAGTTCCTCTTTGAGCTTCTCAACATCCTTGCCGCCACGACCGATGATGATACCGGGGCGCGAGGTGCAAACGGTGATGGTGATAAGTTTGAGAGTGCGTTCAATCACGATACGCGACACGCTGCAAGTAGCCAGACGCGCGTTCAGGTACTTGCGCAGCTTGTAATCCTCGAGGATTGTGTCGCCTTGTTTTTTGCCGTCAGCCCAGTTGGAGTCCCAACCGCGGATGACGCCCAAGCGGTTGCTGATAGGATTTACTTTCTGTCCCATAGTTTATTTAATCCTCGTGGTTTTAGTTATTTTCAATAGTGTCTACTACGATAGTGACGTGGTTTGAGCGCTTGCGGATACGGTAGCCGCGACCCTGGGGAGCTGTGCGCAGACGCTTCAGCATAGGGGCGGGGTTAACGTATATAGTGCTTATGTAGAGCTCGCCGGATTCGGCTTTGCGCTCGTTTTTCTGTTCCCAGTTAGCCACAGCCGAGCGGAGAAGTTTTTCCAGACGGGCAGCAGCCTCTTTGTTTGAGAACTTGAGCATGCCCAGAGCGCGGAACACTTCTTTGCCGCGGACCATATCGGCTACAAGACGCATCTTGCGGGGGGAAGTAGGAACGTTGGTAAGCTTGGCGAAGGCCACGGACTTACGTTCTTCCTTCATTTTGTCGGCGGAAATTCTTTTTCTTACACCCATTTTATTTGATTCTTTTTATTTATCAAAGATGATTAGAGGCCCGGTTATTTTTTCTTGTTACCGGCGTGGCCGCGGAAGTTACGAGTGGGAGCGAACTCACCGAGCTTGTGACCTACCATGTTTTCGGTTACATAAACGGGAATAAACTTGTTGCCGTTGTGAACCGCAAAAGTATGGCCTACAAATTCGGGGGCGATCATGGAAGCGCGGCTCCAGGTCTTGATGACATTCTTCTTGCCGGAAGCTTCCATATCAGCTACCTTCTTTTCGAGCTTTACGCTGATAAAGGGGCCTTTTTTTAATGAACGACTCATAATTACTTAATTAATCAGATTACTTTTTACGTCTTTCGATGATGTACTTCGACGAGTGCTTCTTGGGCGCACGAGTCTTCAGGCCCTTAGCGTACAGACCCTTGCGCGAACGGGGATGACCACCGCTTGCACGGCCTTCACCACCACCCATGGGGTGATCGACAGGGTTCATAACTACGCCGCGGTTGCGGGGACGACGGCCGAGCCAACGGCTGCGACCGGCCTTGCCGGAGCGCTCGAGCGAGTGCTCGCTGTTGCCAACCACACCGATAGTGGCCTTGCAGGCGCTGAGCACCTTGCGAGTTTCGCCCGAAGGTAATTTGATAATCGCGTAATTTCCCTCGCGGGAGATGAGCTGAGCAAAGGTACCGGCGCTACGTGCCATGAAGGCGCCCTGACCGGGACGGAGCTCGATGTTGTGGATTATGGTACCTACAGGAATAACGCTCAGAGGCAGGCAGTTGCCTACTTCGGGAGCTGCATCGGCGCCGCTCATCACAGTGGTGCCGACCTGAAGGCCATTGGGTGCGATGATGTAAGTTTTTACGCCGTCAGCATAGTAAAGCAGGGCGATACGAGCCGAACGGTTGGGATCGTATTCGATAGACTTCACTACTGCGGGAACTCCATCTTTGTTTCTCTTAAAGTCAATCATGCGGTATTTGCGCTTGTGACCACCACCAAGGTAACGGGTGGTTAGATGGCCCTCGGCGTTGCGACCGCCGGATGCACGTTTACCGACTGTAAGAGATTTTTCCGGTGTAGTAGCAGTGATCGTACCTTTGAATACACCGATAACTTTGTGTCTTTGCCCGGGAGTTGTGGGCTTGAATTTTCTTACTGCCATTTTTATTAGATATTGCTATAGAAGTCGATAGTCTGGCCTTCGGCTAATGTAATGAAGGCTTTTTTCCAGCGGCTGGTGTTACCGCGGAGCAGACCGCTCTTAGTCCAGCGCGACTTGTTTTTGCCGCGGACAACAGCGGTGTTAACCCGAACAACCTTAACGCCGTAGAGCTGCTCAACCAGGGCCTTGATCTGGTACTTGTTGGCCTCGGGAGATACACAGAAAGTGTAGCGGTTAAGCTTTTCGGTAAGCTTGGTTGCCTTTTCGGTAACGATTGGTTTGATCATTATATCCATTGTGATAAAGTCTCCTTAGGATTAAAGTTTATTAATAAAGTCAAGGCTATCTTCGGTGAGGATGATAGCGTTGTGGTTGAGCACGGCATAGGTGTTGATGTCGCATGCGCGCATCGTATCGGCACCCGGCACGTTTCGAGCAGACAAATATACGTTTTTATTTTCACTTGCCGAAACGAGAAGCACCTTTTTGCCGTCAACTTTAAGATTTTTAGTAAAGTTTACGAATTCTTTAGTTTTGGGAGCCTCGAATTCGAAGTTCTCAACCACTACGATGTTGCCCTGCTGGGCAGCAACGGTGAGAGCGCTGCGGCGTGCGAGCTGCTTAACTTTCTGGTTGAGTTTGAAGCGGTAGTCGCGGGGACGGGGACCGAACACACGGCCACCACCGACGAGTACAGGCGAGTTGATGTCGCCGATACGGCTGCCGCCGCCGCCCTTCTGCTTGTGGAGTTTGCGGGTAGAACCCGATACTTCGCTGCGTTCCTTTGACTTGTGAGTGCCCTGACGCTGGTTGGCCAGATACTGCTTAACGTCGAGGTATACGGCATGCTCGTTGGCATCTACTGCAAACACTTCGTCGCTGAGGACAGCCTTGCGACCGGTGTCTTTACCTTCTTTATTGTATATAGCGAGTTCCATATTACTTCTCAATTAAAACGATTGAACCTTTGCTTCCGGGAATAGAACCCTTGATCATTAATACGTTGTGTTCGGCGATTACTTTCACAACCTGGAGGTTCTGAACAGTTACGCGCTGGTTGCCCATCTGGCCGGCCATACGCATGCCTTTGAACACCTTTGCGGGATAAGAGCAGGCACCTACCGAACCGGGGGCACGCAGACGGTTGTGCTGGCCGTGGGTGGCCTGGCCTACACCGCCGAAACCATGGCGTTTTACAACACCCTGGAAACCTTTACCCTTGCTGGTACCGATTACGTCAACGAAGTCTGCTTCGGTGAAGAGGTCGACAGTGATGGTGTCGCCCAGTTTGTATTCACCGTCAAAACCTTTGAACTCGGCCAAGTGACGCTTGGGAGTTACACCGGCTTTCTGGAAGTGACCGAGTTCGGGTTTGGTGCAATGCTTTTCCTTCTGCTCGCCGAAGCCAAGCTGGAGGGCATTGTAACCGTCGGACTCAACGGTCTTAACCTGAGTAACTACACAAGGACCTACTTCGATAACAGTGCACGGCACATTCTTGCCGTCGGCACTGAATACGGATGTCATTCCGACTTTTTTTCCAATTAATCCTGGCATTTCTCTGTTTGTTTTGAATTGTTTAGTTTAATTTTCTTTTCTCAAATCTCGGGGCATCAGACCTTGATTTCCACTTCCACACCGCTGGGGAGTTCGAGCTTCATGAGAGCGTCGACTGTTTTGGCGGTGGAGTTGTAGATGTCGATCAGACGCTTGAACGACGACAGCTGGAACTGTTCGCGCGACTTCTTGTTAACGAAGGTCGAGCGGTTGACAGTGAAGATGCGCTTGTGGGTGGGCAGGGGAATGGGACCGCTGATCACCGCACCGGTAGCTTTCACAGTCTTTACGATCTTTTCTGCCGACTTGTCGACGAGATTGTGGTCGTAAGATTTGAGTTTGATTCTGATTTTTTGGCTCATATCGTGTTAATGATGTATTGTTGAGACATTACTTGATGAGATCCACACGGCCCTGGCATTCGGTAAGAACGTTCTTGGCGATGGAGTTCGATACTTCTGCGTAGTGAGAGAAGGTCATGGTGCTGGTTGCACGGCCCGAGGTGATGGTACGGAGGGCAGTCACATAACCGAACATTTCGGACAGAGGAGCTTTTGCCTTTACCACGCGGGCGCCGCTGCGGCTGGTTTCCATGCCTTCTACCTGGCCACGACGCTTGTTGAGGTCGGAGATTACGTCGCCCATCGATTCCTCGGGGGTAACTACCTCAATCTTCATAATAGGTTCAAGCAGTACGGGGCCGGCCTTTTCGCTGGCTTTCTTGAATGCCTGGATGGCGCAGAGTTCGAACGAAAGCTGGTCGGAGTCAACCGGGTGGAACGAACCGTCGATTACAGTTACCTTCAGCTGCTCTACGGGGAAGCCGGCGAGGATACCGTTCTTCATGGCAGTCTGGAAGCCCTTCTGAATCGAGGGGATGAATTCCTTGGGAATGTTACCGCCTTTAACTTCGTCTACGAACTGCAGGCCGCCTTCGAAGCCTTCGTCAACGGGTTCTACGCGTACGATAATGTCGGCAAACTTACCACGGCCACCGGTCTGTTTCTTGAATACTTCGCGGAGTTCAACGGGCTTGGTGATGGTTTCCTTGTAGGTAACCTGAGGACGGCCCTGGTTACATTCAACCTTGAATTCGCGACGCAGACGATCGATGATAATATCGAGGTGGAGCTCACCCATACCCGAGATAACGGTCTGACCGGTTTCTTCGTTGGTTTCAACGCGGAAGGTGGGGTCTTCTTCAGCAAGCTTCTGCAGACCGACGCCGAGCTTGTCGAGGTCTTTCTGAGTCTTGGGCTCAACTGCGATACCGATAACGGGATCGGGGAATTCCATAGCTTCGAGTACGATGGGAGCGTCTTCGGCACAGAGGGTATCACCGGTACGGATGTCCTTGAAACCTACACCGGCACCGATATCACCACAGGTGATGGTGTCCTTGGGGTTCTGCTTGTTGGAGTGCATCTGGAACAGACGGCTGATACGTTCTTTCTTGCCCGAACGGCTATTGAGAACATACGAACCGGCGTTGATATCACCCGAGTAAACACGGAAGAAGCACAGACGGCCTACATAGGGGTCGGTGGCGATCTTGAACGCGAGGGCACACATGGGAGCGTCGCTCGAGGGTTCGCGGGTAATGATTTCGTCGCTATTGTCTACTGCGTGACCTTCAACGGCACCTGCATCGGTGGGGCAAGGCAGGAAAGCGCAAACTGCGTCAAGCAGGCACTGTACGCCTTTGTTCTTGAACGAAGAACCCAGAATCATGGGCACAACTTCCATCGAGAGGGTAGCCTTGCGGATAGCGCTCTTGATTTCGTCAACGGTGATTGTGCTGGGATCATCGAAATATTTTGCCATGAGGTCGTCGTCGAATTCGGCAACTTTCTCAAGCATTTTGTCGCGCCATTCTTCGGCTTCGGCCTGAAGCGATGCGGGGATTTCCTCAACGCTGTAGTCGGCACCCATGGTTTCGTCGTGCCAAAAGATGGCCTTCATCCGGATGAGGTCGACAACGCCCTTGAAAGTTTCTTCGGCGCCGATAGGAATCTGGATGGGGCAGGGGTTTGCACCGAGCACATCCTTGAGCTGGCGTACCACTTCGAAGAAGTTGGCACCCGAGCGGTCCATCTTGTTTACATAACCGATACGGGGAACGTTGTATTTGTCGGCCTGACGCCATACGGTTTCAGACTGGGGTTCAACACCGCCTACGGCGCAGAAAGTAGCTACGGCGCCGTCGAGGATACGGAGCGAACGTTCAACTTCCACGGTGAAGTCAACGTGTCCCGGGGTGTCAATAAGGTTGATTTTGTATTTCTCGTCGTTGTACTTCCAGAAAGTGGTAGTAGCGGCAGAGGTGATAGTAATACCGCGCTCCTGCTCCTGCTCCATCCAGTCCATGGTGGCGGCGCCATCGTGAACCTCACCGATTTTGTGGGTCAGACCGGTGTAGAAGAGGATACGTTCAGACGTAGTGGTCTTACCGGCATCGATGTGAGCCATGATGCCGATATTGCGGGTATATTTAAGTAATTCGTCGGATTTAGCCATTTTGTTTTCCTTGCTTGGATGTCTGAATCAATGAATAAAAAAATCAGAAACGGAAGTGTGCGAATGCGCGGTTGGCTTCAGCCATCTTGTGCATATCTTCCTTACGCTTGAATGCGCCGCCCTGGTCGTTGAAAGCGTCGACGATTTCAGCAGCGAGCTTGTCGGCCATGGTCTTGCCGCCACGTTTGCGGGCGTAGAGAATAAGGTTCTTCATTGAAATAGACTCCTTACGGTCGGGGCGGATTTCGGTAGGCACCTGAAAGGTAGCACCGCCAACACGACGCGATTTAACCTCCACCTGGGGAGTAACGTTCTCAAGCGCCTTCTTCCAGATTTCGAGGGCGGTGAGCTCTTCGTTGGGGAGTTTGGACTTCACAGTCTCAAGTGCGTTATAGAAAATAGTGAAAGCGGTGTTTTTCTTGCCGTCATACATCAGGTGGTTGACGAACTTTGTCACTCTCACATCGTTAAAAACGGGATCGGGGAGTACGAGCCGTTTTTTAGGCTTGGCTTTTCTCATTAGTTTGTTTACAAGTTGTGTTTTTGAATGCTTGGTTGCTTGCAGCTTGTTTTCTTCAGCCGCGTCCTCTGACGCCGGCTTACTCAACCATATTGCTTTTACAGCTTTTCAAGAATGTCAAAAACGAGATTTGATTTTAATTTTAAAAGAATCTCGCGGTGCGTTGAGATAACTTCACCAGAGTCACAGACTCCGATTACTTCTTGGCTGCACCGGCCTTAGGACGCTTGGCACCGTATTTGGAGCGGCGCTGGGTACGATCCTTGACACCGCTGGTATCGAGGGTACCGCGAACAATGTGGTAGCGTACACCGGGAAGGTCCTTCACACGACCGCCGCGTACAAGTACGATTGAGTGTTCCTGCAGGTTGTGACCTTCACCGGGGATATAGGAGTTAACTTCCTTACCGTTGGTAAGACGAACACGAGCGACTTTACGCATAGCCGAGTTTGGCTTCTTAGGGGTAGTGGTGTAGACACGCACACACACGCCGCGACGCTGGGGACAGCTGTCGAGTGCGGGCGATTTACTCTTGTCTTCCAGAGCCACACGTCCTTTTCTTACTAATTGCTGAATAGTAGGCATCTTAGTTTGTTTTGTTTTACTTTAGTTTTCTTATCTGTTTTGTGTTGTTTCTTACATCTAAACAGTGCATACACATCAAGTTATCGCTTTCATACTCAAATGAATAGCTATAAAATCTCGCGTGAACACCCTATTTTTCGGTGCAAAGATAGTAATTATTTTCCTAACTGCCAAATATTTGCCGAGTTAAATTAACCCGCAAAATCGAGGCTTGGACTTTCAAAAGTAATGCCACGCAAAGTGTACACAGCTGCAGAGAGGCGTTCCTGCGCCGGTGCGACACAGAAACGCCTCTCTGCATGGTTTATCAGCCGTGGCTTACATGCCTCCGCCCGATGAGCCTGCAACTCCGGCTGCACTCTTGCCGCCTACCATGTCGTCGTTCGATACGCTGCGGGCAGTTTTCTTTACCATACTGTTCATTGAGCCGAAACGGTAGCTGATGCTGAGGCGTACGCCTTTCATGTGCTTCATAGTCGACACCATGCGACCTGTATAATCGCCGTTGGCGGTTATGTTAGTCCACTGCCTGGTGCTGCGGCCTATGGGGTTCATTGCCTCCAGGCGCACATTGAGTCTGTCTTCTTTCAGGAAGCTGCGTCCGAGCGATATCGTCCACATGGCGCGATTCGAAAAGCGGCCTGTATCGTTGTAGCTGTAAACATTCGAGGGCTGCGAGCTGAACATAAACATGCCCAGCTGAGCGTTGAGTTTCCATGGCAGTTTATGGCTATAGCGAGCGTAGAAGAATGGCGTCCAGCGCGACAGTTCGAGCTTTGCTCCGTCGGTGTCCGGCTGTGTGAAACGGGTATATGCAAGTCCACCATTGCCCATCAGACTGATTTTATCGGTTATCGACCACTGGAAGAAACCATTGAAGCTCAGATTACGTGCATGGCCTATATTCCTGTATGTACTTACCATTATGAAGTCATCCTCCAGATAGTTCACTCCTGCTATACCATTGTTGGAGAATTCGTAGTCCACACTGAAATTGCAGTTGAACTTGCGCGCTATATACATATAGGTGAGCTTGAGCGAGTGGTGCATGGCCGAGCTCAGGTCGGGATTACCGAAACTCATGCTGTTGGGGGTTTCGTTCACCGTCGGATTGAGGAAGCTGATGCCGGGTCGGTTAATTCTGGCGGCATAGTTGAACGCAAGCGAATTGGCATCGCTAATCTGCCATGATGCGGCAGCCGACGGCACCAGATCATTGAGATTGCTGCTATAGGCGTTGTCGCCGTCTTTTTCTTCAGCCTTGAGGTGCGAATACTCGTAGCGGAGGCCTGCGCGCAGACCTACCTTGCCAAGTTTAACCGAGTACTGGGCATAGAGGGCGGCCACATCGGTGATGTGCGAGAAGTCGACATCTTCCTCGCGCGAACCTATATAATCATAGTGCGACACCGAGTGATTACGACGTATAATGGCTTTTGCGCCGAGATCGATGCTATGAATTTTTGCAAAGGGCTTGGTCCAGTCGAACTGAAAGGTGTGCTCGATAAATTTCAGATCCGACTTCATATTGATTCCGGAGTAATCAACCGGCATGTTCACAAGGTCGGTGTACTCGGTATCTGACTTGTCGTGATTTTTGTTTGTTGATACCTGATAGCCGATGTTAATCATTTCGCCCGGATTGCGCATCAGATGCTGGTAGTTGACCGAGGCGTCAATGTCGAAATACGAAGTACTCGGCACACGGTTAATGCTGTTGTAGCTGTAGATGGTACTACCATCGGGCGCCATCATGCTGTTACTGCCGGTGCCTTCGGAATTGAATCCATAATAGAAGCCGTTGAATTCGGCGGTGAACAGGTTTAGGGAGTCGAGTTCATACGAGGCCTCGCCGCCGAAATAACTCATATTGCCTTTCGAAAGGCTGTGGCTGTAGCTGCGGGTGATATTGCCGTTGTCGTACTGCATCTCCGAAAAACTTTCCGACTCGCGGTCTTTATGATTGAAATTACGATAGCCGCCATAGACCGAGAATGCAACCTTGTCGATTTGTGTATTGAACCACAGATTGGCACCGGGTATTAAATTCTTGTTCGAAATCTCAAGCCCCACGTTACCCATCACACCTTTAATCACAAGGTCGTCCATGGTTACAATGTTCAGTATGGCCCCTACCCCTTCGGCATCGTACTTGGCGCCGGGTTCGGTAATGACTTCGATTCGTTTTATCATCGAGGCAGGAATGGCCTTGAATATATCCTTGGCGTTGTTCGAATAGCTTTTCGACGGGCGGCCGTTTTTATAAACCTGAAAGTTCGACGAGCCATTAACTGTGATAGTACCGTCGGAATCTACGGCCACCATAGGCACTTTGCGCAGCATGTCGGAGAGGTTACTGGTCGGAGCCTCGGCATCGGCCTGGACGTCGTAGCCTACACGGTCGATTTCTTTGGTTACGAGCGGTTTCTGGGCCACCACCTCGAGTTCACCGAGAGTATTCTCGGCTTCGGCCATTGATATGATGCCGAGCTCCACGGCATCGGTGGCGTTGCGGGCGGTAAAGTCAACATGTTTGTCGGCTGCTCCTACATAAGAGAGGCGCAGCGTGTATTTTCCGGCCTTCGACAGTGTGGTGCTGATATCTCCGTCGGCTCCGGCAGTACCGACTTTGACGGCCTTGGTAGTGTCAGACTGAAGATAAATGTGGTAGGTGGCGAAAGCCTGAGGTTCGCCCTGAGCATCGGTTACCTTACCGCTGAGCTTAAATGCGTATGCGCCCGCCGGTAACATGAGGATTGCAAGCGCCATAAGCGCTTTTCGGAATGCAGACATAATGTGTCGGTAAATTAATAGTTTGGAAACGTAATTATTTGATTGTAGATTGTAGATTAGGTGCCGCACCGGTGCAACACCTATAGTATGACGCATCCGCCGGTCAAAAGTTACATCCTACCCATTAAAATATGTAAAAAAGCTTATAAGTCGCGAAGTTTCGGCGGCGTCCTCGCCGTCATCCGCCAAGCGATGCCTCCGGCCATAGCGCATGGTTCTTGCATAGATAGATTTTTACGATGAAGCACGGCTGGTACGGCGGCATCGCTGCCACGGTTGCATTTAGCTTTACGCCGGGCTGCCTGCAGGTCGCCTGATGAACGACGGCGAGGACGCCGTCGCAACTGCCGGACGCAAAAAAACGGCTGCACCCGTAGGCGCAGCCGTTCTGTAGTATGTTATGACATGGAAAAATTATTTCGAAAGTTTTTCCTTGAGGGCAGCGAGAGCCTCGAGGTCGCCGAGAGTGGTCTTTTCCAGGGGAGCCTGTACGGGAGCCTCTTCGCGGGGAGCCTTGGGAGCGCGCTTAGCCTTGCGCTCAGCAGCCTTCTCGGCACGAACTTCGTCTTCGAAGATACGGCTGTGCGAAAGGATGATGCGCTTGCTGTCCTTGTTGAATTCGATAACCTTGAAGTTGAGCTTTTCGTCAACCTTGGCTGTAGCGCCGTCTTCCTTCACCAGGTGCTTGGGAGTAGCGAAGCCTTCAACACCATAGGGCAGAGCCACAACAGCGCCCTTGTCGAGCATCTCTACGATAGTGCCTTCGTGTACGGAACCAACGGTGAATACAGTTTCGAATACATCCCAGGGATTTTCTTCGAGCTGCTTGTGGCCGAGGCTCAGGCGACGGTTGTCCTTGTCGATAGCGAGAACTTCAACCTCGATGTCGGCACCAATCTGAGTAAATTCGCTGGGGTGTTTGATTTTCTTGGTCCAGCTGAGGTCGCTGATGTGGATAAGACCGTCAACGCCTTCTTCAATTTCAACGAATACGCCGAAGTTGGTGAAGTTGCGAACCTTTGCTGTGTGGCGCGAACCGAGGGGATACTTGGTTTCGATATTTTCCCAGGGGTCGTTCTTGAGCTGCTTGATGCCGAGGCTCATCTTACGTTCCTCGCGGTCGAGGGTAAGGATAACGGCTTCAACTTCGTCGCCAACCTTCATGAAGTCCTGAGCGCTGCGGAGGTGCTGCGACCACGACATTTCGCTTACGTGGATCAGACCTTCCACGCCGGGAGCGATCTCGAGGAATGCGCCGTAATCGGCCATAACAACTACGCGGCCCTTAACGTGGTCACCCACCTTGAGGTCGGCGCTGAGGGCATCCCATGGATGGGGATGGAGCTGCTTCAGACCAAGAGCGATGCGTTTCTTTTCGTCGTCGAAGTCGAGGATAACCACGTTGAGCTTCTGGTCGAGTTCAACCACTTCGCTCGGGTGGCTTACGCGGCCCCAGCTGAGGTCAGTGATGTGGATAAGACCGTCGACACCGCCGAGGTCGATGAACACACCGTAGCTGGTGATGTTCTTGACGGTACCTTCGAGTACCTGGCCCTTTTCGAGCTTGCTGATGATTTCGCGCTTCTGCTGTTCGAGTTCGGCCTCAATGAGAGCTTTGTGCGAAACAACAACATTTTTGAATTCTTCGTTGATCTTGACCACCTTGAATTCCATGGTCTTGCCAACGAACATATCGTAGTCGCGGATGGGCTTAACGTCGATCTGCGAACCGGGGAGGAAGGCTTCGATGCCGAATACGTCGACAATCATGCCGCCTTTGGTACGGCACTTGATAAAGCCTTTGATAATTTCATCGTTAGCGAGGGCGGCATTGATGCGTTCCCAACTGCGGGAAGCACGAGCCTTACGGTGAGACAGGATGAGCTGGCCCTTCTTGTCTTCCTGATTTTCGATGAACACTTCTACTACGTCGCCAACCTTGATGTCGGGGTTGTAGCGGAATTCGTTCATGGGGATGATACCGTCAGACTTGTAGCCGATGTTAACCACAGCCTCACGCTTGTTGAGGGCGATGATGGTACCTTCGATTACGTCTTTGTCCTTAACGGTGTTGAGCGACTCGTCGTAAGTTTTGGTGAGTTCCTCACGGGATTTTTCACCAGCGGTTTCGCCGTTTTCGTAGGCGTCCCAGTCGAAATCTTCGACGGGCGAGTTTTTGAGTTCAGTCATTTAAAAAGTTAATAAATATGGTTAATTATGTTCACACGTGCGCGCGAAGTGCACGCCAATGCGGCGCAAAGTTACAACTTTTTGTCCGATTTTCAAAAAGTTAGGACATTATTTTTTGAAAAAACATTTTTTTCGTATTTTTGCAGTGTTATTTTCTATCGCATACTTATGGACTTTGTTATTTTCGACCCCGACAGCGTGCGCGACAATCTGTTGCCGCTTACTTATACCCGCCCTGTAGGCGCTCTGCGCGTGGGCATTACTACCATTGCCGAAAAATGGGCTTACTACCTTTTCGGCGAGTATTCGTGGCTTACCGAGCACTACCTCTCGGAGAAGTTTCCATGCGAGGCCGACGTAACCGCCGACGACCTGCTGCTTATCGCAGGCAATGTACTGCCCGACGGACAGCTTGCCCAGGCAGTGATGGCACTGACTCCCGGACAGGCCCTGTATAAAGGCGACCGACGCATTGCAGCCGTAGGCGACGGCCACGAGCACATCGAATACAGCGATGAAATTATGGCTGTTGACAATCTCTATGATATTTTTCTGCTGAACGGCCGTGCCATCTGCGACGATTTCGCACGCATCACAACCGGGCAGCAGTCGGCCCCGGTCAGCGACAGCGTAACTGTAATCGGCGACCGCAACCGGGTGTTCCTTGCCGAGGGCGCCACAGTAGAAGGCTGTATAATAAATGTAAAAAACGGACCTGTATATATTGGCCCTCAGGCCGAAATCATGGAGGGCGCCACCCTGCGAGGCCCCATTGCCATAGGCCCCCACTCCACCGTGAACATGGGTGCCAGAATATACCCCGGCACCACTCTCGGCCCCTGGTGCAAGGCCGGCGGCGAGCTCAACAATGTGGTCATGCAGGGCTACTCCAACAAGGCCCACGACGGCTTCCTTGGAAATGCCGTCATAGGCGAATGGTGCAACCTCGGCGCCGGATGCGTGGCCTCGAACCTCAAGAACGACTACACGCTGATTAAACTGTGGAACTACCCGGCCCACCGTTTTCTGCGTACCGACCTGCAATTCTGCGGCCTTATCATGGGCGACCACTCCAAGGCCGGCATCAACACCATGTTCAACACCGCCACGGTGGTGGGCGTTGGCTGCAACATACACGGAGCCGGATTCCCGCGCAATTTCGTTGCCAGCTTCCTCGAAGGCGGCACGGCAGGGTTCTCCGACGTACCCATGGATAAATTCTTCGACATCGCTTCCCGCGCTATGAGTCGCCGAGGCATCGAGCTGACCGAGGCCGACCGCAATATCCTGCTGGCAATACGCGAGATAGCCGACAACTATTACAAGTAAGCAAGCGCAGCAACAAACATTGCGGGTGTTGCAGAACAGTTCTGCAACACCCGCTGTTATTTTTATTATTCAGAACGCATTCAGAGAATCACTTTACGCGCTTTGCCACCCTCGACCACTATGTAAATACCGGATTCGAGGCGCTGAACAGCCGAATTGCTCACGCCACGCGCCACAATGCGGCCATCGACTGAATATATATCGCAACGACTTTCACCTGCGGCTGTTTCAATATTGCCGACTCCCGACGGACTCTCCAGACGGAATGCAGGCGAAAGAACCTGGGTCTGCGCAGAACCTTCCGCACCGTTGACGGTGATGCGGAGGTCGTACCACTTGTCGGCGCTCTCACGGCCCACGCCGCCAAGTGAAGCCCTATAATACGTGCCGTAGCCGGGGAGATAGAAATTCTCTGGAACTTCGTTCAGAGGCAGTTCGGAAAATTCGTCGCTTCCATGCGGGGCATATTCAGCCTTGACAGCCGACGGAGCCTTGAACGAGAAGTTCATATAGCCTGCAAAAGAGAATGTAGCCGCCGTGAGCTCGAGTGTGGCGTCGGCACACTCCGTAAAGCGGTCGGCAGCTATGCCGTTATCGCGCAACTGCAGCGAAGTCAGAGTGGGAATATAGCCGTCGGCGGGGCTGTAGGTGAGCGTGGCACTGTTGAAGCCTTCGGTTTCGCCGTCGATAAGCACATTACTCATTGTCATCTCCATATTGTACATATCGCCGTTGCCCCAGTCGAGCCCTCGTGCGAATCCACCAGGCCACGAGCAGATTTCGGTACCGTCGCGTTTTACGCTTAGAGTGCGGCGGTAATCGCCTATCTGCGCAAGCTCGTTTACTGTGAGTATATCGGTGAAGTTAAATGAGTTGATACCCAGTTTCTCGCCGTAGCGTCCGGTAAAATCATATATGAATCCGTTGTCCCATTTCAGATTGTTTGTCGACGAAGGCAAGCACACCAGCGCCGGAACAGCATTGGCGAGTATGGCGTCGTCGGGCAGAGGGTCGCTGTAGCACGGATGACCTGAGTCGGGTAGTTTGCCGTCATAAAGCATCAGATTGCCGTCGCCGGCAAGGTTGAGGCCGCTCGGCCGCAACCCGGCTTCGGTCATCCTGTAAGGCATCGACGACACGGAAGCATCGGCCATCTCTATCAGATTATCGCGCAGCACCGGATAGTATTCATAATAGCCGTCATAGCCTTCGGGGGCCCAATAGTACATTCTGTCGGTGGGGAACTCGTGGTTGTAATTACCAACACCCACGTATGCGTTGCAATGTTTGCCGGCCACCACAAAAAAGCCTGTCATATTAAACTGCGGCGGCTCCTGACGGGCTCTCCAGGCTGCACTCATCGGGGTTTCGGCGAATGTGGCCGTAACGCTGTGCCATCCGTCGGCGGTCGGGCCGTTGTGCTCCTTGGTAAAGTCGATTGGTATGACCATGAACACCGGGCCTTGGTTCCATACGTATATATCCATTCGGGTCAGCGTAAAGCGCTGTGGTATAACATTGACAGATACATGAGTGCAGCATCTGCAAAATGAGGCCACCTCGTCCTGCAACAATGTTCCGAAGTCATTGTGATGCAGCATCATAATATGGTCGGCCACCGAACAGTTGCTATAGCCGTCTGTCGAGGGCAACATCAACTCGATACCTGACGGCGACATCCTGTCGATTACGGTTGAAATGGTGGCGTTGCGCTGGTTGACCATAACGCGCTTGGTGCCGCTCACCTCCACATCCTCCTCGAACAGCAGTATCTGTGTATCTTCATTGTCCGATTTAATATTGACCACCAGGTCATATACACCGGCTTCGATAGTTCCGGTGTACACATTTCCCGACTTCGGGAGCTCATACATTACCGAATGCTGCGGATTGGCGGAAATAGCCAGAACGTTTGCCACCTCCTGGTTGCGGTCATTGTCGATAACCACACTGACAGTAAGCTGGGCTGTAGCCGCCTCTGCGGCTGCGGGTCCTGACTGCGCCGCACGCATCGGAAACGATGTAACAAGGCAGTCGCCGGGAGCCGATTTCTGTATCACCGGAGTAATCTCCGAAGCCGAGGCGCTCAACGTTGCTGCGCAAGCGAGCAGAGCCAGGGCTATTGTCTGTATTTTTGTCTTTTTCATTATGTTTCTGAAATTTAGCGGTGTTGCAGAACTAAATCTCACACAGTGTGCGCACAGAGGAACATACAATTCTCTTAAAAACCGGTGATTAAAACATAGAACTTTATGTTTCTCTGTGTGCTCTGCGTGAGATTTATTTTACAATTACAGCGAGTAAGATTCTGCTACATCAATGAGTCAAACAGGCTGTCACTATGTGGCTTATTTCACTACCACCTTATATGTTTGTACTCCGGAGGCGGTCTGTACGCGTACTATATAGCAGCCGGGGCCGTCAACACTACATAAGCCGTTGCGGAATACACCTGCTTTCAGTCCGCTCACACTGTATACGGAGGCCTCGTTAAATTCACCTGCCAGATATATGTCACGGCCAATAGCATGCAGCACACACAGCTGATTGCCTGCTACTTCCGAAATTCCGGACCATGAGTTTTTGTAAACACCGTCTTTGTTGAACAGCATCCAGGCCGGGGCAGTGTTGGGAGCCTCGTCGAAGCCGGCCACTACGAGAATATAACTATTGTCTTCACGGACTGTGCCATAGCCGAAATTCAGCTCACCGGAGTAGGTCTTCTTAACTTTGCGACGCATAAACACATCGAACATCCAGTCGTCCAGGCGGCCCTCTTCAAGATAGCTCTCGAAATCGTAGGTTTCACCGTAATAGAGAGCGTAAGAAGCGTCCTTATCGGTGGGGATAATGGTCATTTCGGCAGTGTATGTATCGGACGAATACGGAGCGTTGGATGTCACGCTTTCGAGTATCAACTCAAAGCTGTTGTCGGCCTGATTGCACGAAGCGGTCGTGAACGAATCGTAGAATACTGGCGATGTGCGGTAGCCACCTTCATCCATCAGATATCCGTAAACATAGTATTCGGTATCCCAGCGTAGAGCGGCAGCGTTGATGATGTCAGACAGCGGACCGTCGAGAGCCTGATGCTTGAGGTCGCGTCGAGCAAACAGACGCCAGTCGTAATAGCCCATTCCGGACGCTACCCACATGGGCACGTTGTATTCCTCGTGTATCTTGTCGATACCGCCGAGGGCCTCGGCATCGGCCTTGCTGATAACTCCGGCTATGAAGGGGCGTTCCATGTCGAATGAGTAAATCGAAGCGGACGCTCCGGTGATGCCCGGCTCGTAGGCCATTATAATCATAGCCTCGAAGTTGTCGTCGACAGTATTGAAATCGGCACGTGTGGCCAGGGTGGTTTCATAACCTTCGTAGCCGAATACGGCTGCCTGCATCACGGCATCGATTTTCACGTTGTCGAACACCACAGTCTGCTCACCGCTGTAAAGGCGCTCGGAGGATACCAGCGGACGGAGAACACCGCGCATGAAGCTCTTGTGTGAGGTTTCGTCGTCGAAATCATAGTCGTCGCCAAGATATTTGTCGTAAATAACTGCGGTGTACACATCGTCGTTGGTCGGAGTTATCTTGAGAGTGACTTTTTTGGTTTCATTTTCAGTGCCGTCTTCAACCGAAAGCACTTCGAGGCTGAATGTGTTGTCGGAAACGACCGGATCGGCAGTGCGCGCCTCGATTTTAGTGAGCGGCATATATACATCACCATCACCGTCGAGTCCGTAGGCATATACAACATAGTCGGTCGACGAATTAAGGTCGCCGAAACCCCAGGTATGTTCGCCGGTCTTGGCGGTCATCTGGAATATAGTCACCCAGTCCATGCCGAACAGCGCGGCACCGGTCTTGAAGAAGTCGAGCGATGCCTCGAGGAGTTCGCTGTCGGTCGGACACTGCGATGCCTCCACCATACCGGCATACCAATATATATCGTCTTCAGAAGGTATACCCTTCACTGCTATTGCTTCTGTGGCTGTATAAGCTACCGACAGGTCGATATGCGGAGTCGCCGGGCGTTCTTCGCCATCTATAATATTGAAGCTCAGCACAAGTTCGTCGTTCGTATGCCCCATAGAGTGGTCGATACGCCAGCGGGTGTCGCCAATGGCGTCCTTGGCCAAAGTGAGGGTGTATTCGCCATTGTACACGGGATACTCGGCAAACATGGCCTGAAAGGCTGATTTACCGGGAGCGTAACCGTTGATAAACGACAGCTTGACCGAGGTTTCAAAATCGCCGTTCACCTCTTTGAGTGTGAAGTTCGGGGTCGAGCCGCCTGATGCCTTTACGTCGCTGTTGTCGCATGTGAAGAACATAATCGACTTGAGCTTGCTAAGACTGATGTTGCCGTCGGCATCGGGCTTCGGGGATGCGAAGTCTATTGTCAGGTCATACTTCACAGCCGGAACTACTATGTAGTAGTTGCTCTTGACCTTTGTGAGATTTACGTCGGTGACATCGCCCTTCTTACCGGTCAGCGACTGCTCGGGGAAGGTAATCAGCAGCGGAGCGTCTTCGTCAGAAACAAGCGCCGGACTGAATTCAACTTTAAGGATATTGTCGGTTCCGCCGCCCGTAACTGTATAGGCCGACTTATCTACAGTTGTACCGCCAAGTGTAACCACCGCCTTATCGGTATCCGCTGTAATGATATCGAGCTTTGGAAATATAAGTTTTACTTCCGACACCTCGGCAATGAGCATATCGGGGGCGTACGGGTCGTAACTTACGGGTTCGCTCTTGAATGAGAAGTCAACTTTGCTCACAGGCAGGCCTTCGGTCACCACAATCTCCATAAGCGGATTTTCGCCCAGTTTATTTTCATCGGCATCGTGGAGGGCGAACAAACCCGGGTCGATTTTAACTTCCCAGCGGTCATCGACACTCGCCTTGAAGCCGCCGAGGTCGAGATTAATGGAGTTGTCGGTATCGCCTATGCTGTGATAGGCATATAATGGTGCAAATGATTTACCGTTCATCTTAAATGAAACATAGGTTGACCATTCAGACCACGACGGAACGAAACTCAGATCGGCCGCTTGCGGAAACTGAAGCTGTATCGAATAGAAGGATTCATCTCCTTCCGCCGGCGAAGTTATTACATACGAGAACAGGTCGTCGGCTTTTTCTCCGGTGTGTTGCGGAGTACTCGCCACCTGTTCGGCCTGCGCCAGAACTGACACGGACAGCATCGCGGAGAATGCTAATGCAGTAAGCTTTTTCATCAGGAATAGGTGTTAAAGTTTGATTTTGGTTGAATACGATGGCAAATATATACTATCATTGCCATATCCACAACAAAATGCTTCAGTATGATTTCGCAATTAACTTTATTTAACTTTATTATTCTTGCATGTTTAATTTATATATTGGATAACAGTCAATAACTATGATTATAAACTCAAATGGGGGGGGGGTAAAAATTTATAATTAAAAAGCATTTACATGCAAAAGTACTAACATTTAACAGCCGATAACTTTTTTTATACAGTTCACACTTTCTTGAAGGAGTTCTTGGCAAATAGCAATAATTTGGCTAATTTTGTCTGACAAAACGGAACGAGCAAGACAAATGAGAAAAAACACAGTTCTCTCCGCTTCGACTGCAGGCGGATGGTCGTGGGCGGCAATGGCCCTCCTGTGCGCGCTGATGGCCTGGATGACATCGAGCGTGGTATGGCTTGGCGACGATGTAGACTATGGCTTCGTAATCCATGACCACGTCTGGACGAGCCACGGACAGATTGAGTCTGCAGGCGATATAGTGTCGTCGCAGATTGCCCATTATCAAAACACCAACGGTCGCGCGGTGGCACACAGCCTTGTACAACTCTTCTGCGGCGTCCTGGGTCAGGGCATGTTCACGTTGTGCAACGCACTTGTGTATCTGATATTCGCATGGCTGACAGTACGTTTCGGCGGTATCCGCAGACCCATGAGTCACCCCGTGGCGGTGGCCACGGCGGCAGCGCTGATTCCGCTGACGTTCATAACCAAGATGATGCCGAGCTGTCAGATTGGCTTTGTGTGGATGTTTACTCTCACGCTTGCATGGCTGTACCTGTTTGTCCACAAAGCACGCGCCGGATGGCCTGCAAGCATAGGCATAGCCCTGCTTGGACTGCTGGCCGGCAACGGTCAGGAAGCACTCTCCATAGGGCTGTCGGCTGCGTTGGGCATCTGGTGGCTCCGCCGGCGTTGCCGCATAGGTGTGCGCCGGAGCCTGTGGCTCGGATTCTACTGGCTCGGCACTCTGAGCGCATGTCTGGCACCCGGCACTCTGGCTCGCAGCGGGCGCATGAACATAGCCCCCGGCGACTCGCTGCTGTATATGGCGCTGGCTCTCCGGGCCGTATACGTACTTGCCGCAGTAATGCTGTGGCTGCACTTCCGCCACCACCGCAGCTGGCGCAGCCTGTGGCGCGGCTCGGCGCTGTGGCTCAACACTGTGGTGATTCTGCTGCTGTTCAACCTCTGGATTGGCGTTTACAGCAACCGACAGCTGTTCGGAGCCGAGATGGCCGCCATGATAGCGCTGCTGCGCATGTTGCCTCGCCACAGCTTCAACAGGGTGTGGCTTACAGTGTTCGCCGCCCTGTCGCTGATGCTGTGCGTACACCAGATAAATTGCGCCCGCTATGTCAGACGCCAGTACCGCGAAATAGCCGACATGTACACCTGCTCACGTGATGGTGTGGTGTTCTACGACCGCACACTCGGGTCGCTGAACCCGTTTGTCCGCGAATTCCGTATCTACGAAGACATTACCGGCTATGGTGCGCACGAAACCCGCCGCACTATAGTGAAAGACTTCGCGCGCCGCTTCCCCGGCGGAGCGCCACTGCGCCTGTACCCCGCCGCTATCAACCGGCTTGAGGCTCCGGCCGATACAGCGCTGGAGTATGCACCGCAGCACTATATGGTGCTGGTTACAGAAAACAAGCCCGAAAAATTCCGCATCGAAAGCCATAACTCGCTGATGCCCCGGATAAAATATACCGACGAAACTGTAGCCGACTGCTACCCTGCAGTAGGCGGTCAGGGCTGGTATGCCACCGTAGTAGCACCGTGGCGACCTTTCGTAAAAATCGATTCAATATACGTAAAACGATGATTGACATAAAGTTTGACCCTGCCATAAAAGAACTGTGGCCCGACTACCATGTAATACAGGTGGAATGTAATGTGGCAAACGGCCCAACACCCGACACGCTGTGGTGCGAACTCGAGCAGTTCGCCGACAGTTTCAGGCAGTTGCATCAGATGCCCGACATCAATCAACGGCCTGCCATCGCCGCCACCCGCGCGGCATACAAGCGCTTCGGCAAAGAGCCCAACCGCTACCGTCCGTCGGCCGAAGCCCTCTGCAGGCGTATTGTCAAAGGGCTCGACTTATACCGCTCGCTCAGCGTTATCGACCTGATAAACCTGCTGTCGGTAATGACCGGACACAGTATCGGCGGCTTCGATGCCTCGAAAGTCGAAGGCAGCTGCATAACCTTCGGCGTCGGACGCGAAGGCGAGCCATACGAGGCCATAGGCCGCGGCCCGCTGAACATCGCCGGCCTGCCAATATGGCGCGACGCCGTAGGCGGCATCGGTACACCCACTTCCGACAACGACCGCACCAAACTCTCCGTCGACACCCGGCGCCTGCTGATGACTATCAACGTGTTCGGCAGCGAAATGCCCGACGACGAGGTAATAGCTCTTACAAGGCGTCTGCTCGAAACCTATGCCGAAGCCACCGACATCAGCTTCCGCTGCGTATCGGTCTGATTTCACATCACCCCTAAACCGACGATAATTATGGACTTCATTACAACTGAAAACATATTGCTGGCCGGATCGACCCTGCTTATCGCCGGCGTACTGATAGGCAAATCGAGCTATCGCACCGGTCTGCCCCTGCTGCTGATATTTCTGATTGTGGGCATGGCCTTCGGCACCGACGGACTGGGCATCCACTTCAGCGACATGCACAGCGCACAGTTCATAGGCATGATAGCCCTGTGCGTGATACTATTTTCGGGCGGCATGGGCACACGCCTGTCCGACATCCGGCCCGTACTTCTGCCGGGCCTGATACTGTCTACAGCCGGAGTGCTTGTCACGGCCATGGTCACCGGCCTGTTTATCTGGTGGCTGTCTGGAATGAGCTGGACCAACATACACTTTGCGCTGCTGCCCTCGCTGCTGCTGGCAGCCACAATGTCGTCGACCGACTCAGCCTCGGTGTTCGGTATTCTGGGCAGCCAGAAAGTATCGCTGCGCAATAATCTGCGCCCCATGCTTGAGCTCGAAAGCGGCTCGAACGACCCTATGGCCTACATGCTCACCATAATACTGCTCCAGGCCATTACCCTCGGCGGAGGCCTCTCGGCCGGACAGATACTGCTCGAACTGCTGCTACAGTTCGGTGTAGGCGCCGCAGGCGGCTATCTTATGGGCCGGTTCACGCTGTGGCTTATCAGCATCTACCGCCGCATAGGCAGCAAAGCCGACGTACAGGAAGACGCCTCCCAGGCCACATCCATGATTTCCATACTCATCATCGGATGTGTATTCTTCACCTTCGCCCTCACCACAGCTCTGGCCGGCAACGGCTATCTTGCCGTTTACATCTCGGGCATAGTGATAGGCAACGCCCGCATAGCCGGGCACCGCGGCATCAACAAGTTTATCGACGGCATGACCTGGCTGGCGCAGATTGTGGTATTTCTGATGCTCGGCCTGCTGGTGAACCCCCATGAAATGCTCGACGTAGCCGCTGTATCGCTGCTTATAGGCGTGTTTATGATTCTGGTGGGGCGCCCGCTGAGCGTGTTTCTGTCGCTTTCGCCACTGCGTGGCATCGATATGCGTTCCAAGTTGTTCGTTTCGTGGGTAGGCCTGCGCGGAGCGGTACCGATAATCTTCGCCACATACCCTGTGGTGGCTGATATCGAAGGCGCCGGCCAGATTTTCAACATAGTGTTTTTCGTAACCCTGCTGTCGCTGCTCATACAGGGCACCACAGTGCTGACCGCCGCCCGCCGCCTGAAACTCATCGACAATACAACCACCGCCGACGAAGACTTCGGGGTGGAACTCTCCGACGAACTGCCAACATCGCTGCAGACCCTCACGCTTACCGAACGCGACCTCGAGCATGGCAACACACTCAGCGCCATGCATCTGCCTGCCGGCTCGCTGGTTATGATGGTACGGCGAGGCAGCGAGCATCTGGTTCCAAACGGCAGCATGAATCTGCGCCCGGGCGATATACTGCTTATTATTCGCAAAGACTGACACACCGCGTCATCAAATATTCTCTTGTGCCGCACCCGTACTGCGCTATACAACGGGCATCGAAATCACACATCAAAACACACATTTTGTCAGCGAAACAAAAAAAAATAAGCAAAAACACATCAATAATCCAAAATTTTACATATCTTTGCACAGTCACCATATTATCATTTCCTCATAATGCCAAGAAACATAGCTATATAAACCAGCATAAATAACTGACTGTCAAACCATTATCCAACCAACCAACACAATGAAAAAACGTTTAGTCCAGACAATCGTCGTTTCAACAGCTCTTGGCTGCGCGGCGGCTTTCGCCTCCGGTATTACCGGCGATTTAACGCCCGAGCCTCGAACACCTCAAGAAGTGGCAACACTGAGAGCCTCACAAAAAAAAGCGAGAAGCACACAACGACAAGTTCCAGACGCCTCGACACCCCAACGCGTCACAGGCGGAGAGAACAACGACAAGCCCCTCTACGGCATGCTGTATGAAAGCTTCGAATACTCCGGATGGTTCGGGGCGCGGGAAATCAAAGCCAACGGCATGCACAAGCCTATCAAACAAGTAACCGACGTGCCATTCACCGGATGTTATCTCGATGGACTATATCTTTCGGTATTCTGCAACGACATAAACGGCGCCCCGCCATACATAACCTACACAACCTATGATACCGAAACATGGCAGCAAGGCTCATATGTTTCCTATGTCTACACAAACCCGGATATTCTGACCTATGGTCTTACCTATGACCCGACAACACAAAGTGTATATGGCTCGGTATTTCACGATGCATGGACACGCATCAGTACAAGCGATGCACAATTCTGCAAGGTAAATCTCGACAATATGTTCGAACCGATAACCATAATCGGCGAACTGCCTGTGCGAATGAGAGCCACCGCAGCCTCGGCCGATGGCGTGATATATGGTGTAGGCACCGACAACTGTCTGTATACAATCAACAAATTCAATGCCGAAACACAAAAAATCGCCCAGCTCGACATTGAATACAACGACTTCTATATCGGACACGAATCAATGGTAATGGACTGGGAAACCGGCTACCTGTACATGTCGTACATGGACACCCTTTACGACACCTTCATTGTCCGCATAGACCCTGCTACAGGAAACACCCAGACAGTGGCAAACCTCGGATATGAAAGCGGAGGCACCGGCACCTGCGACCTGTTCTGCTCGTTATGGTTCAAACAAAGCACCTCTGCGGCAAGCGGAACTCCACAACCGCCAAGCGGACTCGAAGTCACTCCTGACGGTGTAAATCTTAAAGCGGCTGTAAAATTCACAATGCCCTCGACCGACACCGACAACGAGCCTATCGAAACAACGCTCAAATGGTACATAAATGATGGAAACAACGACATCGCATCCGGCAAAGCCGGGCCGGGCAACGAAGTAAACACAGAGATAACACTGCCATCAACCGGCAAAATAAACATTGTAGTATACGCGGCCGTCGGCGAAGTTCGCAGCAACCCGGTGTCGCAGAGCATATTCGCAGGTCCGGACACCCCGGTAATCGACGGAGTCCCCACGGCAAGAGCCAACAACGACTACACCAAAATCAATGTGCAGTGGAACGAAGCCTATGCTGCCAACAACGGCAATTTCGAAGCCCCTGTCACATATACTGTAACGCGAATGCCCGACAATACTGTTATAGCTGAAGGACTGACCGACAACAAACTCACAGACATACTCACCTCTGACATCAAGACCCGATACAACTATGTCATCACTCCTGAGGCAGGCTCCGTCAAAGGTGAAGGCGTAACATCACGACAAACTTTCGGAGGCCGCTATTTCACACTGCCTTATTCGGACAACTTCACCGACAACGAACTGTTCCTGCAATACCCGGTAATCGATGCAAACAATGACGGCAGACTCTGGGATATCAACATTACCCGTGAAGCAGCATACTATCAGTCGACCAACAAAAACGCCGATGACTACCTTCTTATAGGCCCGTTCAAGGCTCAGGCCGGTACCACATATACCTTCGGATTCACAGCCGACGGCCACAGCAGGCATGAAAAAGTAGCGGCATATGTCGGCTCAAACCCGAATGATGTGCAATCGTTCAGCCACGAAATAATTCCTCCCACCGAAATTGATCCGATAAAAGGCCGGTCTGTTCTGGAAGGCAACTTCGAGGCCACAGAATCAGGCGACTTGTACTTTGCCATAAACGCCTGCAGTCAGGCCAACTCACAATATCTGTACATATACGATGTGAACGTGCGGGATATCAGTTCCCTTTGTCCGGAAATTCCAACTGACCTGCAGGCCACACCCGGTGCCTCGACAGCGCTAATCGAATTCAATCTTCCCGTAACCAATATTGACGGAAGTCCCGCCACCGGACTCACTGCTGCGAAAATATTCCGCGATGGCAATCTTATCACAACCATCACCGACGAAATTTCAAAAGGCGCACACATACGCTACACCGATACCGATGAAGTATCGACAGGCATGCACACATACTCTGTATGCGCCGTAAACGATGCCGGCAACGGTAAAAGCACAATCCTGCAGGTATACCGCGGACTTGACTTTCCCGGCACACCACGAAACCTGAGAATTTGGGAAGACCTCGAAACACCAGGACTCATGCACATCACATTTGACCATGCGGAAAGAGGCTTCAACGGAGGATACTTCGACCCTGAAAACACAACATACCTCCTCGACTATCTTGTATGGGAGAGCGCAAGCGGTCTGGTAACACTCGGCAAAGGCACTGAATTCACATTCCAGTATCCGGAACAGCTGAAAGAACAACAGCCATTCGCAGGCAGTGTATATGGCAGCAATGCCAGCGGAGAAATACGTTTAAGCTGGAACACCAAGACAGCCACCATCGGCCCGGCAAAACATCTGCCTCACCGCGAATCATGGGTAGGACAGAAATATGAAAATGGAGAATGGACCGGATGTGCAACTAAAGACAAACCCGGCCTGTTCGAAACCTCCTGGGAAGTCCACGACGGCATAATCACCGCTACTACACCTCAGGACGCTGACGGCGGCATGCTTACCCTGAATACAGTTATTGAAAATGGCAGCCACCGTATTCTCACACCGCGGTTCACCCTTGAGGGAACAGCCAACCCAACCATGGTGTTCTACTATCTGTACACCGAAGACGCCAATGAATTATCGCTTGAAGTACTGGAAGAAGATCAGCCGGTACGCACTTTGGTAAAATTAGATCTCGCTCCGGAGAACCGCAACAAATGGATACGGACCGAAATTCCGCTCAAAGACTTCCTCGGCTGCAAATACGTGCAATTCGCCTTCAACGGCTGCGGCAATAATGCAAGCGAATTCATCTGTATTGATAACTTCTCCATGCTGGACTATTCGGAATATGACCTAAGCCTGATAAACTTTACCGCACCAACGAAAATAAACATAAACGAAACCGGCACATTCAATGTAAAAATACGCAACAACGGTGGAAAAGACGTCAAAGAAGGTGACTATACTGTCAAGTTCTTTAAAAACGGAACTTTGGCCAGCGAACTGTCACCTGCCACTTTACCGTCGTACAAAAACATGGAGTTGACATTTACCGACACCCCGACGGTAACCGACCCGGAATCATCGGAATACAGCATTGAAATATCGTTCAACGCCGATAGCAATCCGTCTGACAATAACAGCTCCCTGCGTATAGTACGCATCATAACTCCACAATATCCTGCGGTAACCGACCTTGAAGCTATTGACTTCAGCGGAGTACTGCTGAGATGGTCCGATCCGAACACATCCACACTCCCCGGTACTCCTGTAACTGAATCGTTCGAAACTTATGCATCGTATATCTACGAAAACTTCGGCGAATGGGAAGTTTTCGATGGCGACCAATGCCCGACCGTACGTTTGGCTCTTGACTATTACGGACCACTCGAATACCCGAATGCCGGTGCCAAAATGGCATGGCAGGTTCTTGACCCCGCTGATGCCGGCATTACCGGAAATGCATGGTCTGCCCGAACCGGAGTGAATCTTCTGGCAAGCTTCCAGGCCTGCATCGACCAAACCCGAAACATTGCCTGCAACGACTGGCTGATATCGCCGGAGCTGAACGCCAGCGAGCAAACTGTATCGTTCTACGCCAACTGCGGCATGAAGGCATGGTCACCCGAAATCTTCGACTTCATGATTTCATCTACAGGTAACTCGGTGGACGACTTCAGCCCTCTGGCCGACAATGTAGAAGTACCCTACAGCTCCGACAGCTGGACCGAATTCGAGTTCAATCTGCCTGAAGGAACACGCTACTTCGCCATTGTTCACAAATCATTTGGCAAAATGGCAATGCTTGTCGACGACATAACATATATTCCGTCCGGAAGTCAACCCATATCTCTCGAACTGCAAGGTTTCAATGTATACCGCGACGGCACACGTATCAACAGTGAACTGATAGCCGACAACGAGTATCTCGACGGAGATGTAGAACCCGGCAAGAGCTATTCATATCATGTAAGCGCCGTATGGGACAAGGGAGAATCTCCATTATCGAATATCGCCGTTATTTCTCCGTCAACAAGTGCGGGCGATGTACACAGCGACAGATTCTCTGTAACCACCTCAGGCTGCAACATACATGTGAATGGCATATACGGACAGGTTGCCCTGTATTCTTCAAGCGGAGTGTGCATTTCTGCAGTCCAGGCATCCGGCTCGGCAGAATTCACAGTCAATACATCCGGTGTCTACATAGTAAAATCAGCCTATAATGCAGCAAAAGTTGTTATCCGGCTTTAAAACCGGTTTGATAATAACCGCCAAAATACTGCTATTATGAACAGACTCATTCCCTCAATATCGAAAACAACGGCCGCACTGGCCGTTGCTTTCTTGGGGTCAGGCATCAGCGCAAGCGCTATGCCGGCATCGCCTTTTCCGGTAATGATGCAGCAGCCCGACGGCAGCTGGACAAAGGTCCGGATTCACGGCGATGAACATTCCCATATCATAACCACCCCCGATGGAAGTACATTGCTGAAACGCGACAGCAGAGGCTATCTCATACACTCCGGTGCCGCAACAGCAGAACTCATGCGTGCGGCACTGAGCAACACCGCACAACCACCTGCAAGAGTAGAACTCAACACCGATTTTCCGGCTCACGGCAAACAAAAGGCCCTCGCCATCCTGGTTGAATTTCCGGAAACTGATGCCCATCCTAAGGGACGTCGTTTCGAATGCGACAATCCCCGACAGCTATTCGACGACCTGCTGAACAAAGAAGGCTTCGATTTCGATGGGGCAACCGGAAGTGTCCGCGATTTTTTTCTTGAAAGTTCATGCGGAGCCTTCGACCTCACATTCGATGTATTCGGTCCTATAACTCTTGAGCATGACCTGGCATATTACAACATAAAAACAAACGGCGAGAACCTGCATGCGTGGCATATGGTGGAAGAAGGCTGCCGGGCCATCGACGACATTGTGGACTTCAATGACTACGACCGCGACCACGACGGCATAATCGACAACGTGTATGTATTCTATGCCGGACAAGGCGGTGCTACCGGCGGAAATCCCGATGACTGCATCTGGCAACACGCCTCGGAAATAGAACGGCTGTCGGGCGAAACCTTTCTGTTCGACGGCGTCAGACTCAACCATTATGCCTGTTCGAACGAATGCCGGATGATCCGCGATGATTCCGGCACGCAGACATGGCATCTGGAAGGAATCGGCACCGTATGCCATGAATTCAGCCATGTAATGGGCCTGCCCGACCTCTACGACACCACCGGAATGGGGCTTGTAACACCCGGACTGTGGTCAACGATGGACACCGGCTGCCATCTGAACAATTCACGCACACCTCCGCTGATGACAGCTCTCGAGCGAATGTCGCTCGGATGGCTCGAACCTCGCGACATAGGCGATACTCCGATGAGCCTGAGTCTTCGCGACCTCAGTTCAAATGAAGCCTTCCGTATCTACACAGCCGACAATCCCAATGAGTATTTTCTGCTTGAAAACAGGCAGCAAAAAGGCTGGGACGCTTATCTGCCGGGCCACGGACTGCTCGTATGGCACATAAACTATATGCCGGAATACTGGAAACGAAATATGGTAAACACCATCCGCGGCATGCTTGGCGTGGATATTGTACGAGCCGACAGCTATACCGCATCGGGCCATACTTTTCCGGGTTCATCATCTATAACGTTTCTTGGCGATGAAGGCTATCCGAACATGCTGTCGTACAGCGGTAATCCGACAAACGCTCCAATTTCACGGATTATGGAAGCCGGCGGCATTATATCGTTCGATGTCTGCAAGGCAATAACCTCGCTGGAGAAAGTAGACGGAATCGAAGTCCGGGACATCACACCTACATCCTTCTCTCTCACATGGAACCCGCAGACAGGAGCGGATTACAGAATAAACATTTACACCCGCGAGAACGGAAATTCCATTCCGGCAGGCGCCTATGAGAACATTATTGTTTCCGATGCCCTGATAAATGTGGAAGGTCTTCAACCCGACACCAGATATTATGCCACCGTAACCGCAGTATCAGGCACTGTCGCCGGCGAGATTTCCGATGAGGTTTCAGTTGACACACCGGCATGGTCATTTTGCTTCTACACGCCCCAAGCCAATGAGGCAAGCGACATATCCCACGACCGGTTCACTGCATCTTGGCAGCCGCTCGAGGGTGCCACTGACTATATTGTAAATGTGTTCACAGCCGGCGAACTACAGACCACAACGTCAGGCACAGACTTCTCCGACGGACTGGATGCTCTTCCGCCGGGCTGGAGCACGAACTGCAGTTCCACAATGGCGATAAACGGATATTACGGGAAGGAATCTCCGTCGCTGCTGATGTCGGATGACTATGCCCGCATTCAATCACCTGCGGTACAAGAAGACATCGCCGAATTGACCTTTTGGTACAGAGAGCGGTCGGGGTCAGGACTGAGCTATATCGAAATATCATTCCTTTCAGACGGCAAATGGTCGCATCCAATTGCAACAGAACTGCCGCAACGCATGAGTCAGGGCTCTGTGCTGACTCTCGAAGCCGATAAAATACCGTCCGGTGCCCGGGCCGTCCGTATTGTATACCGACGCAAGGAAAAAGGCTCGCTCGCACTCGATGATATTGAAATAAAATATGTATCCGGACAGACATACACTCCGGTCGACAACTGGACCGGCCGCCACACAGGGCCGGGTACAACAAGTCTGGTTGTGGACAGACTTCTTTCCGGCACCGACTACTACTATAATGTGCTCGGTGTCGACAACGCCGGCACTGCATCGCGGGAATCCGGGATGGTCAAGGCCACAACTCTTGAAAACAGCGGAATAACCGACACATCACACTCCGACGAGCCTCATGTGTATGTTTCACCGGACGGTACGGTCCATACAAGCGGACACGACGGACCGGTTGAAGTCTTCGATCTTCAGGGTCGATCCGTGAATCCGGAAAAACTTCCAAATGGAATATATCTGGTCAAAGCCGGAAACACAATATTCAAACTCGCCATATAATGCCTTAACTACGCAAACATGAAACAACAGTTTAAATACACTCTTCTTGCTGCCTGCACACTGGCTGCCGGAATACAATGCCATGCCGGAGTTCCGACCCATGGCACTCCCATAAGCGGATATGCCCGTATCGACACTCCCGCAAAGTTGCGCGGCACATCGAACTCCATGCACCGCATAGGCGAGCGGAACCCGCTTTTGCCACCCTTCTGCGAAATATTCGACGACTTACCCAAGGGCGAGGAACACGACACTTTCACAAACCAGTTCGAAATCATCGATGCCAACAATGACGGACGTTCATGGTGGCTGTATAACTACAGCGATGGCGTCGAGTACAGCAAATGCGCCTATCTGCTCTACCCTATCGACGCTCCTGCCGCCGACGATTGGCTGATTCCACGCGCCATCCGACTGGAAGAAGGCAAATACTACTATGTGAATATGGATGCATCGCTGTACACCGTCGGAGGCGACCATACCTTTGAGGTATGGCTCGGTCACTACAACGATGTGGAAGGTATGGAATACCTTGTGATACCCACAGTACATGTCGATTCCAGGCGTAACAAACATGTAGGCGGATGGTTTCGCGCTCCCGAAGACGGACTTTACTACATGGGCATACATGGCACCACACTCCGTGCGAACGTAATGTCAGGCTATCTGTTTATCGACAACATAGCCATCGATGAGGCTAAAAACGGAGGCGAGCCATCGGAAATCACCGATATCGAATTCACTAATGATCCGTCAGGCGCAGCTGCCGTGACAATAGGATTCAAAGCGCCGTCAAAATCAATCGATGGCGCGGACCTGTCCGGCACAGTAAACGTATCCATATTCCGTAACGGAACAAAACTCGACCAGCTTAACAACATAAAACCCGGAGAAACCCGTAGTTTCACCGATGCCAAGGTTCCTGCCTATGGCAACTATACTTATTCGTTCGTAGCTGCAAACAGCGTTGGCAGCGGATCCGGCGTACAACAGACTCACTATGTAGGAATCAGCACTCCGGTATCGCCTGTAATCAAGTCGTTCACCGATCTCGGACAAGGCAAAGTGGAACTCAAATGGCAGGCGCCCGAAACCGATGTGAACGGATGCTCCATAAATCCCGACATAGTATCGTACAAAATCTATGATCTGTCTTCAGGTTCTAAAACGCTTGTGGCAAGCACAAAACAAACCTCACATACAATAGACCTGCACCTCGCCCCGGGCGAACAGATTGCCCTGAACCTGATTCTCACGGCAGAAATACACGGAGATGAATCAACTCCTGTGTCGACAGACATCCTGTTTGTGGGCGACCCCTACACACTGCCCTACGAATATTCGTTTGTTGAAAACGGAGCCGAAGATTTTGTTCTTGCCGTCGACGGCGATCCTGAAGTCAGCTGGCGCATGCTCGATGACTTCTCCGACCCGCAGTCGCAGGACGGCGACGGAGGGTATCTGTGCATGATCGGAAATGCCCCGAATCTCACCGGCGAAGTATCTACCGGAAAAATCAGTCTGCCGGCCGAAAGAGATGCCTTTGTGAGCTTCTATACCTATGTGTATCCACAGGATGAGAACACAATCGAACTCATAGTAATGGACGCGGAAACCAAAGAACGCACCACTATAGGCGGCTTCATACTCACCGAATTCCCACGTGTGGGATGGAACCGGCTCGACTTCCCTCTGTCGGATTTCGCCGGAAAAACCGTACATATCATCATCAAGGGTACAATCATTACCTATGGATACATTCCTCTCGACAACATGAAAGTTCGGCTTCTCGACAACATAGACCTTGTTGCGGAACTACGCGATTTCACACCATATGCCGAGGCAGGCGAAGAATATCAGGTGCAGGCCCGGGTAATCAATATGGGATGTTCCGATGTGGATAAGTATCAGGTATGTCTTGTATGCGACGGGCGTACGGTCGCTACTGCCGACGGCAGTCTTCTGAAATCGTTCCAGAGCGAAGACTTCACACTGTCGGCCTGCTTCTCCGCCGCCGATTCGCCCATGCCCACTTTCACAGTAGAAGTCATAAATGAGGGCGAAGAAAATCCCGAAGACAATGTGACGACACCATTCAATATCACGTTCATAGCTCCCGAACATCCGGTGGCTAAATATCTTGAACTCTCCGACAACAAAGATGACAACGAGCTTTTGCTCAGCTGGAAGGCTCCCGACTTGTCGAAAGCAGCACCGATGCCACAGACTGAAGACTTTGAAAGTTATGAAGCCTTCACCACCCAACTGAACGACGGATGGACCATGATTGACCGCGACAAAGGCTACGTTGTAGGCCTGCAACAGATTGAAATGCCGGTGGATTTTACACAGCAGGCATGGTGGACCATGACATGTGAAGGAAAATTCGAGTTCGTGAGAACACGCGGATATGTATCTCTTGCCCAGATGGCCTCAATCGATGCCGACCATCGTCCTATAGCCAGCGATGACTGGCTGGTTTCGCCGGTATTATACGGAGGCCCGCAGACAGTAAAGTTCTACGCACTCTCGCTCAACGATTCATACGGCAACGATACCTTCGAAGTATACTACTCCACCACCGGAAACACATTTGAAGATATGATGCCGATAATGCACTCTACTGTGGTGCCTACCGAATGGACGCCCTATTTTGTAAGCCTGCCTGACGGAGCCCGCCACTTTGCCATACGCTGTACGTCCGACAACTGTTATATGATGCTTCTTGATGACATCACCTTTATCGCACCCGGCCAGCCGCGCGAACTTACTCTGCTTGGATACAACGTATACCGCAACCATATCAGGCTTAATGATTCGTTGCTGTCAGCAACGGAATACAATGTCGAACGCGGCAATGACAGCGATATATATTATGTTACCGCCGTGTATGAGCAGGGCGAATCGGCCGCCTCAAACATAGTGAGCATATCGACCACCGGCATAGCCGATGTAGTTTCAGACAACACCGAGGCCGAATATTTCGACCTCAGAGGCATAAAAATCAAAGCCGACGGGAACCTGTCGCCCGGCATCTACATTTGCCGTCGCGGCAATACTGTCGACAAGATTGTGATACGCTGACAATTACCCCTATAATACAAAAGCGCCGGAGAGTATACTGCTCCGGCGCTTTTGTATTATCACCACAGACTGCGATGAGGCATTTTTGCGGCATATCGCGCGTTGAGATTGCTCACCAACCGGCTCAAGTCGCGTGAAAAACGGGCTCCTCGCCAATTGCCGCTGTTGGTGAGTATGGCCCAGCAGCGACCGTCGGGGAACAGCCGTATATACGCGTGGCTCGAACTGAGCGTGCCGGTGCGCACCCAACTGCCATCCGCCTCAATTTCCGCCCAGCCGCGGGTCATGCTGTGCTTATCCTCGTTATCGGCTTCGGCCATCAGCGATATGCTCTTGCCGGAAAGCAGGTCTGGCACACCTTCGTAGCCGTCGATAGAAGCCACCACACGCAACAAATCCGGAGCCGAGGCCACCCAGCCGCCGGCGCCTTTGAGGCCCTTGATGTCGTTGCCGCCATATACACGCTCTACCATCTTGCCGCTGCCGTTATACTCCTCGACCAGCGTGGAATCCGGGCCGTAGTACTTAACCTCGCCAAAGTGACGGTCGGCGTAATAGTTTGTGCCCGAACGGAAATTCACGGCCTTGGAAGGCTGCAACACTGCGCTGTCGACATATTCCCAGTATGATTTACCGCTTTTCTTTTCAATAATCAGCGAAAGCAACAGATATCCGAAGTTGCTGTACCGGCGACTCTTACCTGGCTCATAGGCCAGCCGGCGGCGCAGAACCAGCGACGCCAGTTTCTCGCTGCCCGGCGCGCCCTTGAGCTTATTGCGCTGCACAATATCCTTCATGGTAAACATAGGGTCGCCCCCGCCACGGCCGAAGCCGGCGGCATGCATAAGCAGTTGGTCGACAGTAATATCGGTCATGTGCGGGTCGGCCAGCGAGCAGGTGTAAATCGAGTCGTTGAGTATACCCTTCGGTCCGAACACCTTGGAGTCGAGGCCGATTATACCGTCCTCGACCATGCGCATGACAGCCACGGCAGTGATTAGTTTCGAAGCCGAGGCAATACGCATCATCGAAGTGGGAGTCATCGGCTCGCCGCGTTCCATGTCGGCCCAGCCGTAACCCTTGGCGTAAAGCAGCGAGTCGTGCGACATCACCGCCACCTGCATGCCCTTAATACCGTTTCGGGCCATGAAATTCTCGATTTCGCGATCCATAGGCTTCAGCGCGGGTATGGCCGAGGAGGCATTAGTGAGAGTATCGCTCCACAGCGGCCCTTCATCCTCGGTACTATCCTTGGCTGCCTCACCGCCGGAACATCCGCGGTGAGCCATGGCAAATACAATGGCGCCCGCCGCCAGCACGGCAAGCGCCAACATGGCTAAACGTCTGTTTGATTTCGCTTTATATTTCCGACGAACTTTTTTCTTATTCATTTTGCATATTTTATTACAAAAGTAACAAAAAAATACCACATTGCGACTTCATTTGCATTACAAATTGATTAACTTTGCCCTATGAAAATAATTTACAACAGCATACTGCCCTTTGGTCGCGACTATAGCGCCATCAACCTCATGGGTGTTCTGTTTGTGAAACATGGCATACGCCTGACCCCTGAACTGCTCAACCACGAGGCCATACACAGCGCACAGATGCGCGAAATGCTGTATCTGCCCTTTTATCTGCTGTATGTGCTCGAATGGCTGTGGAGGCTGCTGCAGACCCGCGGCAACAGCTTGGAGGCATACCGCCGAATAAGTTTCGAACGCGAGGCTTATGCACACGGCAGCGACCTCAGCTATCTGCCGCGACGCCGCCGGTTCGCCCAGTACCGACGACCAACATAGTACCTTCCTGTAAACTACTGTACTACGGTGAATTACATGTAGAGAAGTAATACTGTGGCGCGAATGTTTGGTCATGCCGCAGATTTTTGTTAATTTTGCATGAACCGCGGGCGCGGCTATTTTTGTTTTAGGTTAAACTCACTTATATCATAACTGACAAATGCTTCAAAAAAGCACCAAGATAATCACAACGGTTTCCGACCGCCGTTGCGGCGTGGATTTTATCCGCAGCCTATTCGAGGCCGGCATGAACGTAGTACGCATGAATTCGGCCCACCTGGGCGAAGAAGGCATCACAAGCATTGCTCGGAACTGCCGCGAGGTATCGCCGCGTATCGGCATCATTATTGATACCAAAGGCCCAGAAATACGTACCACCACCAACGAAGACCCGGAGAGCAAACTGGCTTTCCGCGAGGGTATGCTCGTACAGTTCTCGGGCAACACCACCGGGCGCACATCGCTGCGGATGATTAATCTCAACTACCCCGACATTGCCCGCGATGTTCGTCCGGGACAGCACATACTTATCGACGACGGAGAACTCGACTTCGAGATTCTGAGTGTAGACAGCGATGGCGGACTGATTACCGCACGCTGCCTCAACGACGGCGAACTGGGCTCGCGGAAAAGTGTCAACATTCCCGGCTCCGACATCAGGCTGCCGGCACTTACCGACCGCGACCGTGCCACACTGGCCGTGGCCGCCCGCTTAGGCGTCGATTTTGTAGCACACTCGTTTGTTCGCTCCGCCGACGACATCCATGCCGTACAGGCCGAACTCGATGCCCTGGGCTCGGACATGAAAATCATAGCCAAAATCGAGAACCAGCAAGGTGTAGACAATTTCGACTCCATTCTCCAGGCCTCATACGGCATTATGGTAGCCCGCGGCGACCTCGGCATAGAAGTTCCGGCCGAACGTATACCGGTGATTCAGCACGAGATGATAAGCAAGTGCATTGCCACACACCATCCGGTGATTGTGGCCACTCAGATGCTGCACTCCATGATTACCAATCCCCGGCCTACCCGCGCCGAAATCAGCGATATAGCCAGCGCAGTATACCAGCGGGCCGACTGTCTGATGCTGTCGGGCGAAACCGCCAACGGACGTTACCCCGTAGAGGCCGTACGCACCATGGCCGGAGTGGCATGCGAGGTAGAACGCTCGCTCACAGCCACCACCACCGCCGACAACATACCCCAGCTGGCCGATGCCCACGTAACCTCGTTTCTGGCGCGTCAGGCTGTGGTATCGGAGCGCGAAATAGGCACCAAGGCCATAATAGCCAACGCACTGCATGGCCGTACGGCACGCTTCATTGCCTCGTTCCGCGGCAGTTGCCCGGTGTACGCCATATGCTACCGCCGACGCACCATGCGATGGCTCAGCATATCATACGGTATCAAGGCTTACTACTACAAGGACTATTACACCTGCGCACAGCGATATCCACTCGATGCCCTCCGCGACTTCATCAACCAGGGTCTGCTCACGCCCGACGACCGCATAGCAGTACTCGGAGCCCTGAACGGCACAGGCGCCACATTCCTCGAAATCAACGCCGTACAGGCCATACTCGACAATGCCCGATAAGCGATTACGTCAACGCTACTGCTTATTTGCATATTCACAAGCTGAAACATGAATGGAGGCTGCCGCCAAACTCCCTGCATGTTATTTTTGTTATAACTGAAAACATAAGTTAGTATGAAAAAAACAGTTGAACAGACTCTGCTCGAGCGCCGCAGCATACGGCGCTACGAGTACGACCCCATATCGGAGGGCGATATGGACTTTATATATGCGGCCATCCGCAACACTCCCACAAGCTACAACGGGCAGCAATTCTCAGTAATTGACATCTGCGACCACGACATAAAGCAGAAGCTCTACGAAATCACAAGCCAGAAACAGATAAAGACATGCAGCCACTTTCTGGTATTTGTGGCCGACTACCACAAGATGGAAACAGCATGGAAGGCCAAAGGCGTGGAACCCTCGGTTTTTCCCGCTACAGCCGACGGCTACACCGTAGGTGTGATTGACGCCTCGCTGGCTCTGATGAGTGCTCTGGTGGCCGCAGAGAGCCGTGGCATAGGCACATGCCCTATCGGTTATATTCGTACAGCCGACCCAGAAAAAGTAAGCGCCCTGCTGCAATTGCCCAAAGGTGTATGTCTGGTATGCGGCCTGGCTCTGGGAATACCGCGCGAACTGCCCGACCTGAAGCCGAAACAGCCCGAGGAACTGCTCATTCACCGCAATGTATACCGCAGCGACGACATGGCCGACGACATGATTCGATACGACCGCGAAATTCAGAACTACAACGCTGCTCGAGCCGGCGGCAGCAGCGACAACGACTGGGTGGCACACATCACCGACTATTACCGCGAGGGCGAGAGCTACAACTCGCTCGCGGCCGCACAAGCCCAAGGATTTATGACTGAAGAAAAATAGCCGCAGTCTGACAAAAAGTTGCTAACTTTGCAGCGCCAAACATAGACTACGAACAATGCAAATCAGCAACTTCCTTAAAGACTGGACTTTAATCATAGCTATCCTGGCCGGCGTGGCCGGCTACTTTGTGTTTACAGCCCTTCCGCTGCCTCTTTCGGCCCATGCGGTAGCAAACCGGGCAGTGGCGGTGATACAGCCGATGCTTATCTTCGCCATGCTCTTTCTTACTTTCTGCAAGATTGACCCGCGCCGCTTGCGCCTGCGCAAATGGCACCTGTGGCTGCTGCTGATACAGTGTGGCCTCTTTGCCATAATCGGCAGCCTGCTGATAGTGTTGCCGCACAGCGCACTGAGGGTGGTGCTCGAGGGCGCCATGCTGTGCCTTATATGCCCCACCGCCACCGCCGGGGCTGTAATCACCAAGAAACTCGGCGGCGACGTAGGCAACATCACCACCTACACCATACTGATAAACCTGGCCAATGCCATGCTTATACCGGCTCTGGTACCTTTTGTTCACCCTAATCCGGAGCTATCGGCTGTCAGTTCGGCACTGCTGATACTTGGCAAGGTGTTTCCGCTGTTGCTCCTGCCGTTGGCGGGAGCCATGGCTGTCCGTACTCTGTGGCCGGCCTTGTGCCGCCGACTGGCGCAGTATCAGGAGCTGTCGTTCTATCTCTGGGCGGTAGCTCTGGCTCTGGCTATAGCCGTGACCACACGCAGCATAGTGCATTGCAGCGTACCGGTTTCGACCCAGCTGTGGCTTGTGGCAGTGTCGCTGGCATGCTGTCTGCTGCAGTTCGGCGTAGGGCGCCGCATCGGAGCTGTATATCACGACAAAATCACCGCCGGACAGGCATTAGGCCAGAAAAATACAGTTCTTGCCATCTGGATGGGCTACACATTCTTCTCGCCCATCACCTCTATTGCAGGCGGCTTCTACAGTATCTGGCACAACATAATCAATTCATATCAGCTCTACGAACACAAGAAACACAGACATCATTGACACATCCAAATAAGCGACAGCGACAACGTAAGGAGGGCCGCGCCATGATGGCGCGGCCCTCCTTTATCGTTTTATAGCCGTATTGGTTTAGCGGCAGAGAGCCTTGGCGCTTTTGCCTGCTGCCACAGCCACATAGAAACCGGGAGCGGGAACGGTGAACACTGCTGTACCGTCGCCGTCGGCTGTTGCGCTGCCAACCAGGCGACCGGTAGTGTCGAACACATTCATCACAGCACCAGCTTCGCCGCAGTATATAATCTGCAGACCACGTACACGGATAGCGTCGTCGGCTGTTTCGATTACATTCTCCACGCTGCTTGAACCAAGCTTAACGTAGCGCGAATCCGACACCATAGTCTTGTTGCCCTGTGCATTCACACCTACCACGGTGTAATAGAGTTCGTTACGGACATCCATATCGGGAGTCACCTCAAAGTCATAGCTGGTCTTGCCGCCGGTCGACAGGTTCTGACAGCCTTCGATAGCCTTGACAATAAGGGCCTGGGTGTGAGCGGTAACGTCGTCGATTGCAAGAACTCCTTTGTCGCTGCTACGGAACACGATACGTGCCTGATGACTCGACATGGGAGCCTTGACATTTACAGTTGTGCCGCTGGCGGCAATCGGACATATGGTGTGGGCGGTAACCCATTCGCTGTCTTCATCCGGACGGAACTGAACTTCTATAGAATTCGACTCAGCGTTCGAGTTACCACGATACCAGAACTCCAGTTCGGTGAGTTCGTCGGTGAACACTTCTGTACTCAGATAATCTTCGTCGTTATCAAAGCGGAGCGCCGGAACAGCCTTGCCGGCATAAGACGGAACGGAGAAGTTACGCACTACATTGGTCGACCAGCCATCGGGTGTCCTGATACCCTGGTCGGCAACGATTCTGTTGGTGCGTCCGGGCACAACAGCACTGAAGCTTACCTCGTAGTCGCTTGCACCGTCGGCGGGCTCCCAGCGGGCGGTAAAGCCATTTTCGCTGATGTTTTCGGCTGGCAGAGTGTTGATTTTTATAAATGCGAATGTTACGTCGGTTGTCGAGGCGGAGCCGCTTACCGACTTGGCCGATACCACACTGCCGGCTTTGGCCTTGAGGCTGAAGTGGTATTCTGTTTCGGGGGTAAGTCCTTCAACAACATGAGTGGTGCTACGCACACTCTTGTCGACATAGCCTTTCACGTAGTCGGCATCGCCGCTCCATACGGTGAGCAGATACTGGTTAGCATCGGCTACTTCATCCCACTGCAGTGTAAGCGAATAAGGGGTAGTAGCTTCGGGCAGCGCCTTTATGTAAGTGGGATCGGCCAGCGAAGTGATACCGCCAAGGACATCGAAGCTGATTACATTGTTGGCCTCAGCGATATTGGTTATAGGCAGGCCAATTTCAACACCGCCCCAGCCAACTGCGTCGTAGCTGGTTATGCCATAAGAACCGGGGAAGGGAATAGCGGCATCGCGGGCGCTGACACCACCGGCCTCAATCAGGTCGACATACTGGTGGGTACCATCATTGTTTACAATATTATGATTGAATACAGTAGGGTCATAGTCGATGTGCCATACCAGCATACCGTGGCTGGGCAGATAGGTATCCCAGCTGCGCTGCTGACGGTTCTCAAAGAGGAAGAACTCGTTGTCATTGCCGGGCACCGAAATTACTGCGGCGAAGTTGCTTTCGAGCAGGTTATCGAGTTCGATGCTGGCAGCCTTGGTCAGCGGCTGGAGTTCCATCCAGCCAAGTGCATTGCGCTCGTACGACGAGAATGTGGGAGGGGTACGCGAATTGTTGTTATACGGACCGTGTGCCATAATCGCCCATGAGCCGGGGCCAAAACCCGATGCCGAGTTCTGGGTGTCATAGAGGTCCGGCAGACCAAGTACATGGCCGAATTCGTGGCAGAAGGTGCCGATACCGTCGGGACAGGCAGGTGTATACAAGGGCATCCACTCGTTGGAGCAGGCATAGTGGTTGAGGATCTTGCCGTCGAAGCGGTACGTCTGACCGCCGGCTGAGAATACATCCCAGCTATGGGGCCATACTGAGTCGCTGGGACCGCCGGAGGCCTCACCGGCACCTGCATAGAACACGTATACGTTGTCGATGAAGCCGTCGTTGTTGGCATCGTACAAGCTGAAGTCAACTTCGTCGTCAAGCAGCTGGCAGGCCTGGATTACCATGTCGGCCGGATGAGCGTCGTTGCCATAGGGAGATGTGTTACCGCCGTAGTAACTGCGGTTGTTGGGCAAGTCAACGGGGCCTACCACATCGAATATAGGGCGGAACTGTCCGTTGCTGGATGCGATATAGTAGTCGCGCGACGAACCGGTAGCGCCGTTGTCGCTGAAACCTTCTTCGTTCATCAATCGGGTAAAGTAGTCCTGTGGGTTCGGAGTATTGAACTTCACGTCGGCATAATTTACAAGAATCACAAGGGCACGGATTTCACCTTTACTCGGGAAGGTACTGTCTGTAAGGCCCATACCGGTCTGGGGCACTCGGGCGGGAGAGTTGTCGAGTATCTGCTTCATCAGACGCCGGCTCAGGTCGGCGGCGTCAACGCGGGCCATGATGTCTTTTTCGGACTGCGCACGGCGCGCCGAATTACGTGCCTGCACGCCTGAGGCCCTTACAAGACCGTCAACGCCTATTTCGGCATAGCACAGACGACCCTCGCTGTCTTCAAGCAGCGGGTAGTTGTCGTCACTTACATAAAAGTGGGCTCTTTCGTCGCCCAGCAGCCGTACGGTCACGGTGCTTCCGTCGGGTTGCGTAAAGGTACGCAATCCGGGCATTGCAGGTACTGCATACGCCATGGTTCCTAAACCGATGGCGGCCAATACGGAGAGGATTAGTTTTTTCATATTGCGATTTATAGTTGGTTCATTATAATGATACAACAGCATCTGCCGGTAGATGCAATCGCAAAGATAAATATAATTTCTGATATATGTGGCAGTTATTGGCGATTTTTCTGATTTTTTCTGCAAAAAGTGATATATTACGTACGTGCCTCGGCTAATTCCGGCCCCGGTTCATGTGTATTGTATTTTGCAGAGGGGTATCAAAAAAAAGCAGAACTGTAGTTATTACAGCTCTGCCTTATGTTTCTTTAACGATGTCTATCGCTTATGCCTCGCCTAAGGGAGTTACATTGATAAACTTGCGACCGTTGCGGCCTTCGGTGAAGAGCACGGTGCCGTCGATGAGGGCATAGATAGTGTGGTCTTTGCCCATGCCTACATTCAGGCCGGGGTGGTGTACGGTGCCACGCTGACGTTTGATGATGTTGCCAGCCTTGCATACCTGACCACCGAAAATTTTAACGCCGAGTCGTTTGCTTTCTGACTCACGGCCGTTCTTTGATGAACCAACGCCTTTTTTATGTGCCATTTTCTGTGTTTTTTAAAGGGTTATGCAACGATGTCCTTGATTACAAGCTTGGAGAAGTACTGACGGTGACCGTTTTTGCGACGATAGCCTTTGCGGCGTTTCTTCTTGAAAAC